>DASYRS010000018.1:0-31703 GCA_036004205.1 Dongiaceae bacterium | reverse complement strand
CTATGGCAGCCAGGGCCACGCCCACGCGCTGAACCTCAAGGACAGCGGCGTCAAGGACGTGCGCGTCGCCCTGCGCTCCGGTTCGGCCACCGCCAAGAAGGCAGAGACTGCCGGCCTCAAGGTCATGACGCCGGCGGAGGCCGCCAAGTGGGCTGACGTCGTCATGGTGCTGACGCCGGACGAGCTGCAGGCCAAGCTCTACACCGAGGACCTCGCGCCGAACATGAAGCAGGGCGCCGCGCTCGCCTTCGCGCACGGCCTCAACATCCACTTCAGGCTGATCGAACCGCGCGCCGACCTCGATGTACTGATGGTGGCGCCCAAGGGTCCCGGCCACACCGTGCGCGGCGAGTATCTGAAGGGCGGCGGCGTGCCGTGCCTGGTCGCGGTGGCACAGAACGCCTCCGGCAATGCGCTCGAGCTCGCGCTCTCTTATGCCAGCGCGATCGGCGGCGGCCGTTCCGGCATCATCGAGACCAACTTCCGCGAGGAATGCGAAACCGATCTGTTCGGCGAACAGGTGGTGCTGTGCGGCGGCCTCACGGCCCTTATCCAGGCCGGCTACGAGACCTTGGTCGAGGCGGGCTACGCACCCGAGATGGCCTATTTCGAGTGCCTGCACGAGGTGAAGCTGATCGTCGACCTGATCTACGAAGGCGGCATCGCCAACATGCGCTACTCGATCTCCAACACCGCGGAATACGGCGACTACACCCGCGGCCCGCGCATCGTGACCGAGGAAACCAAGCGCGAGATGAAGCGCATCCTGGAGGACATCCAGTCCGGCCGCTTCGCGCGCGACTGGGTGCAGGAGTGCAATGCGGGCCAGCCGAGCTTCAAGGCGATGCGCCGGCGCAGCGCCGATCATCCGATCGAGGAGGTCGGCGCCAAGCTGCGCGCGATGATGCCGTGGATCGCTAGCAACAGGCTGGTCGACAAGACCAAGAACTGATCCGCGACGACGTTTACTGAATCTTATATGCGAGAGCTGATGATGCGATCAGCTCTCGCTTGCATGTGCGTGGCAATTTCACTCTTGTCTTGACTTGCAAGCGAGAGGTAAAAGCATACCCGGCCAGCCGGGGAACGACCTGCTGAGTCGCGAACAGGCCGCCCCCTCGGCATTTCTCACGCGGTCTCCTGTGCCGTGGCGCATCAGCTGCCGCCCCCGAAAGTAGCGCGGCTTTGCAGAACGGGCTCAGTTGCCCAGCGTCGTCCGGCAACCTCCAACAGGTAGGACGCGGGTCGGTTGAGTGAGTACCCTGGGGTCTGAGTAGGACGGGTGAAATTGGATGTTTTCTAAGCTGGTGGGTATGTTCTCGTCCGACATGGCGATCGATCTAGGGACGGCGAACACGCTTGTGTATGTCAAAGGCCGCGGAATCGTCCTCAACGAACCATCCGTCGTCGCCATCGCCGACAATCGAGGGAAAAAACACGTTTTGGCTGTCGGCGACGAAGCCAAGCTGATGCTGGGCCGAACCCCCGGAAATATCCAGGCAATCCGCCCTCTGCGCGACGGCGTCATCGCCGATTTCGAGGTCGCGGAGGAGATGATCAAGCACTTCATCCGCAAGGTGCATAACAACCGCAGGTCGTTCGCCCGGCCGCAGATCATCGTGTGCGTGCCCTCCGGCTCGACCGCCGTGGAGCGCCGCGCCATCCAGGAATCCGCCGAATCCGCCGGCGCCAGCAAGGTTTGGTTAATCGAGGAGCCGATGGCCGCGGCCATTGGTGCGGGCCTGCCGGTAACCGAGCCGACCGGGTCCATGGTCGTCGCTATCGGCGGCGGCACCACCGAGGTCGCCGTCCTCTCCCTTGGCGGCATCGTCTATTCGCGCTCCGTCCGGGTCGGCGGCGACAAGATGGACGAAGCCATCATCGGTTATATCCGCCGCAACCATAACCTGCTGGTCGGCGAAGGCTCCGCGGAGCGCATCAAGAAGGAGATCGGCTCCGCCTGCCCGCCGGAAGACGGCGAGGGCAAGGTCATGGAGATCAAGGGCCGCGACCTCATGAACGGCGTCCCGAAGGAGCTGGTGATCACCGAGCGGCAGGTGGCGGAAGCCCTGGCCGAGCCGGTCGGCGCCATCATCGAGGCGGTCAAGGTCGCCCTCGAACACACCGCCCCCGAACTGGCCGGCGACATCGTCGATAAGGGCATCGTCCTGACCGGCGGTGGCGCCCTGCTGGCCAACCTCGACTACGTGCTCCGCCATGCGACCGGGCTGCCGGTGTCGGTGGCCGACGATGCGCTCTCCTGCGTGGCCCTGGGAACCGGCCGGTGCCTCGAGGATATCAAGGCGCATCGCCACGTCTTGATCAGCATGTATTAACCACAATCCGGTAGCTTTGCCGCAGTTTTCCTTTGCGGCCGTGGTCAGCCTGTGGAAAAATTGCAGAAGGGACGGGATTCCAAGGCCTTGACGGCCGCCGTGAATTCCCGGAGGGCGGGACGTGAGACAGCGTTCTAGTGCGATCGGCGCCACTTCGTCCCTGAAGGTCTGGTTCCAGCGGTTTTCGTTCGTCCTGCTGACCATTGCGGCCTTCGGGGTGCTGCTGATCGGCAAGGCGGATACGGTCATGCTGTCGCGACTGCGCATCTGGGTCGCGGACAGCGTCGGCCCGGTGATCCATGTCATCTCGGCGCCGGTGGAAACCGCCCGCGACACCGCCAGCGACGTGCAATCCTATTTCTCCCTGAAGCAGCAGGTCGAAGCCCTGACGCGCGAGAATCAGGCGCTGCTGGATTGGGAGCAGCAGGCGCGCAACCTGAAAGCCGAGAACGAATCCTTGCGTGCGCTGCTGAAGATGACGCCCAGTCCGCGCGTCACCTTCATCAGCGCGCCGGTCATCGCCGATGCATCCTCCGGCTTCGTGCGCGGCGTCATCGCCCTTGCCGGCCGCGAAAACGGCGTCATCAAGGGCCAGGCCGCGATGGTCGGCAACGGCATGGTCGGGCGTGTCCAGGATGTCGGCGACAGAGTGTCGCGCGTCATGCTGCTGACCGACATCAACAGCCGCCTGCCGATCCTGATCGAGCGCACGCGCGATCAGGCGGTGCTGGCCGGCAACAACTCGGACCAGCCGGATATCAACTACCTGCCGCGCGACGCCGACATCAAGGTCGGCGATCATGTGGTAACATCGGGCGTCGGCGGCGCGTTTCCGCCGGGCCTGCCGGTCGGCGAAGTGGCGGAGATCGTCGACGGCAAGATCTACGTCCAGCCGTTCGCGGATTTGGGCCGCCTGGAATTCATCCGCATGGTGGATTACGGCCTGCCGGGTGTGTTGAGCGAGGATCTCGGCGTTGATGCAGGCAGCCAGCAGGTCGCGAAGCCGGCCGCGGCGCCGGTGCAACTGCCTAAGCCCGCGAAGCCCATTCCCACGCAGGCCAAATTGAAGCCGGCCGAAGGATCGACGGAGTGATTGGCCTTAGCGTCAGACAACAGCTCGGAGAATGGCTGCGCCTTGCGACACCGGCCCTGGTCTCGCTGCTGCTGCTGTTCATCAGCGTCGCGCCGTGGCGGCCATTCGATGCGCCGCTGGGCGGCTCGCTGGTCGCGGCCTCGATCTTCTACTGGACCATCTACCAGCCCGAGGCGATGACGCCCTGGGTGGCGGCGCTGGTCGGCCTCGCCAGCGACATGCTGGGGCTCTCGCCGTTCGGCCTCAGCATGCTGATGGCCCTCATCGTGTGCGGCAGCGCGCAGTTCTGGCGCCGGGAACTGGCGGATGCGTCGTTCTTCCTTGTCTGGCTTTCGTTCGCGGCGACCTCGCTGGTGACGTTCTTCGTCGCCTGGGGCCTGGCGGCGCTGATCCTGGAGCAGTGGCCCGATCCATGGCCGATCGCGCTGCAAAGCATTGTCAATGTCGCGCTCTATCCCGTGCTGACCCTGCTGTGCGGGCGCCTGCAGCGCTCGCTGTTCGATCAGTGAGGGGCCGACCATGGGCCGCATCAAGCAGCAACAGCAACAGAGCCAGCAGAAGGTCTTCACGCGCCGGCTGGCGCTGCTCGGCGGCCTCAAGGCCCTGATGGTCGCCACGCTGGCCGGCCGGCTCTATTACCTGCAGGTGATCGAGGGCGAGAAATACAAGCTGCTGTCCGACGAGAACCGCATCAATCACCGCATCCTGTTTCCGCCGCGCGGCCTGATCGTCGATCGCTTCGGCATTCCGCTCGCCACCAATTCGCCGAGCTACCGCGCCATCCTAGTGGCCGAGCAGACGCCGAACCTGCAGGCGACGCTCGAGGCGTTCTCCGCGATCGTGCCGCTCAGCGAGCGCGACATCGCGCGCGCCATGAAGGAGCGGCAGCGCACCCAGGACTTCAAGCCGATCACGGTGAAGGACGATCTCACCTGGGACGATGTCAACGCGGTAGAACTGAACCTGCCGGACCTGCCCGGCATTTCGATCGAGATCGACCAGAAGCGGGTCTATCCGTTCGGCGGCATCACCTCGCACATCCTGGGCTACGTCGCCGTTCCGAACGAGCGGGATATCGAAAACGATACCGATCCCCTGCTGAAGCAGCCCGGCTTCCGGATCGGCAAGAACGGGCTGGAACGGCAATACGATCTGCCGCTGCGCGGCAGCGCCGGCGAAAGCCAGCTCGAGGTCAATTCGTTCGGCCGCGTGATCCGCGAGTTGGCGCGCCAGGAGGGCCAGTCCGGCGGCGATCTCGTGACCACGCTCGACGTCGGCTTGCACCAGTTCGCGCATCAGCGCCTGTCCAGCGAGCTGGCGGGCGCCGCCGTGGTGATGGATGTCTATACCGGCGATCTGCTCGCGCTGGCTTCGACGCCGTCCTACGATCCGACCGCGTTCTATCGCGGCCTCACCACCGACGAATGGCAGGAACTGAGCAACGACATCTACGGCCCGCTCACCAACAAGGCGGTGGCGGGGCAGTACGCGCCGGGCTCGACCTTCAAGATGATGACCGCGCTGGCCGCGCTGCGAGCGGGGGTCAGTCCCGACGACCATGTCTATTGTAGCGGCGTCACGGTGCTCGGCTCCGCGCGCTTCCATTGCTGGAAGCGAGAAGGCCATGGATCGCAGGACATGTTGAATGGGATCAAGAATTCCTGCGACGGCTATTTCTACGAGATCGCCCGCCGGGTCGGCATCGACAAGATCGCGGAGACCGCGCGGCTGTTCGGCCTGGGCAGCGCCGAGGGCCTCGACCTGCCAGGCGAGAAGCCGGGGCTGATCCCCGATTCCTCCTGGAAGAAGGCGGTGATGGGCGACATCTGGCATCCCGGCGAGACGCTGGTTGCCGGCATCGGCCAGGGGTTCATCACCGCGACCCCGCTCCAGCTTTGCGTCATGGCGGCGCGCATCGCCAATGGCGGCTACGCGGTCAAGCCGCGGCTGGTGCGGCGCATCTCCGACGTATCGCAGAATGACGAGGGCAACCCGGTGTTCTCGGGCCTGGACGTGCCCGAGAACTACCTGAAGATCCTGCGCAACGGCATGGACCTGGTGACCAACGGCGACCACGGCACCGCCTATCGCTCGCGCATCGACATTCCCGGCATGGAAATGGCGGGCAAGACCGGCACCAGCCAGGTGCGCCGCATCACCATGGCCGAGCGCGCTCATGGCGTGATCAAGAACCAGGACCTGCCGTGGAACCAGCGCGACCATGCTTTGTTCATCGCGTTCGCGCCGGTGCACGCGCCGCGCTATGCGTGCTGCGTGGTGGTGGAGCATGGCGGCGGCGGCTCGGCGGTCGCGGCGCCGATCGCGCGCGACATCCTGATCGAATGCCAGCGTCGCGATCCGTCGCGGCGCAATCCGAACGCCGAAGGCGGCCGGCGCGAGATGCCTTGAGACGGAGCCGGAATGGGTATCGAACTCCATAGCGTGGGATCGGCGCCGGGCCTCCGGATGACGCAGCGCATCCGGCAGATCCCGTGGAGCCTGGTCATCCTTATCAGCATGGTGGCATCGATCGGTTTCGCGATGCTCTATTCGGCCGCCGGCGGCAATGCCGACATCTGGATGAACAAGCAGATGGTGCGCTTCGCGATCGGCGTCTGCGTCATGCTGGCGATCGGCATGGTCGATCTGTCCCGCCTGGCGAAGATCGCCTATCCGCTTTATGCCGTGGCGTTCGTGCTGCTGGTCTATGTCGAGTTCCTGGGCGAGATCGGCATGGGCGCGCAGCGCTGGATCGATCTCAAGTTCTTCCAGCTGCAGCCGTCGGAGCTGATGAAGATTTCGCTGTGCCTGGTCCTGGCGCGCTATTTCCACAGCCTCACCTACGAAGAGATCGGCCGGCCCTGGGTCCTGATCGTGCCGACGCTGCTGGTCGTGCTGCCGGCGGGGCTGGTGCTGAAGCAGCCCGACCTCGGGACGGCCGGCATGCTGCTGCTGGCGGGTGCCGGCGTCTTCTTCGTTGCCGGCGTGCGGTGGTGGAAATTCGTGATCGTGTTCGCGCTGGGCATCGCCGGGTCGGTGGGTGCCTGGAACTCCGGGTTCCTGCACGATTATCAGAAGGCGCGGCTGGTGACCTTCCTCGACCCCGCGAACGATGCGCTGGGCGCCGGCTATCACATCACGCAGTCCAAGATCGCGCTGGGTTCCGGCGGCGTCTGGGGCAAGGGATTGATGCAGGGCTCGCAGGCGCAGCTCGACTTCCTGCCCGAACGCCAGACCGATTTCATCTTCACCATGCTGGGCGAGGAGCTGGGACTGGTCGGCGGGCTGCTGGTGCTGACGCTCTATTCGCTGCTGGTGGTCTATGGCTTTGCCATCGCGCTCCGGACCCGCAGCCATTTCGGGCGGATCCTGGCGTTCGGCGTCACCATCAACCTGTTCCTCTATTTCTTCATCAACACGGCGATGGTGATGGGCCTCATCCCGGTCGTCGGCATCCCGCTGCCGCTCATCTCCTATGGCGGCACCGCCATGATGACGGTCATGGTCGGGTTCGGCCTGCTGACGGCGGTCTATATCCAGCGCGACTTCCGGGTTGGCCGGCGCACCACCGGCGAGGATTAGCTGCGCCCTAAAACATTGGCCGGACAGGGTAAATCCCGCCCAATTTGGCTATCGACAAGAGCGCAGCGCTTTTGCTATACCCCGCGCCTTGCCATCAGGCGGGCGCATAGCTCAGTTGGTAGAGCAGCTGACTCTTAATCAGCGGGTCGCAGGTTCGAGTCCTGCTGCGCCCACCACTAACCCGCCGTAGCGATTGGATATTCCGGACTTGCAAAAACCCGGCGAAACACCGGTTTTTCACTTTTCCAGGTTTTCTTCGCCATCGCGACGGTTTCATGGCCGGTAATCGCAACCAACCGCGCAATCGTCTCAGGTCTTGAGGCGCGGCTTTTCGATGCCCGCCGCCTGACACAGCGCGTCGACCATCGCCGAGAAGTCCTTGCCGCCGAACCCGCTGGCGCGTGCCGCGCTGAACGCCTCCCGCGCCGCCGCCGCGACCGGCATCGGCACCCGCGCGGCATTGGCCGCATCGACGATGAGGCTCAGATCCTTGTGCGCCAGATCGATGGTGAAGCCGGGCGAGATGTCACCTTTGAGGACCTTTGCCGGCCAGGCGATCTTCAACTGGCCGTTAAAGGCGGTGGTGCCGTAAAGCACGTCGAGCGTTCGTTCGAGCTCAAGCCCGAAACGCTGCGACAGGGCGAGCGCTTCCGCGTTCATCTGGCACGACGTGACCGCGAGATAGTTGTTCACGAGCTTGGTTCGAGTACCGGTGCCAACCGGCCCACAATGGTAGATCGTCGTGCCCATCGCCTCGAGAAGCGGCCGCACGCGTTCGAAATCCTCGGGCGCGGCGCCGACCATGAACAGGGACTCAGCCCGATCCGCATGGGACGCCAGCCGCCCGACGGGCGCGTCGACGAACCCGACGCCTTTCCCGGCCGCCTTCCTGGCAAGCGCATCCGTGGTCTGCGGGTCGATCGTACTCATGTCCATGACCAGGCTACCCGGCTTGGCATGCTCCAGGATACCGGCGGGGCCGGCAACGACCTGCTCTACAATCGCGGAGTTCGGCAGCATCGTGACGATGATCGCTGAATCGGCGGCGACAGCGGCGACAGACCCGGCGCCCCGCGCTTGGAGCAATTCAAGTTCCGCCACCGCGTCGCGATTGATGTCGTGGACGGCGAGCCTGAATCCCTTTCGGCACAGGTTGGAGGCCATCGGCCGGCCCATGCGCCCAAGACCTACGAACCCGATCATCTCCATGAATCACCTCTCTCTCGCTCCCTGGCCGCCTGCCGACTCACCGGATGACGAAGGGATTGGCAGTCTTTCCGATGGTATCGATCCACACGGTCTTGGTCTGCAGGTAGGCGTCGATCGCCTCCCGTCCGTTTTCGCGTCCGATCCCGCTGCGCTTGTAGCCGCCGAACGGCGCCATGTAGCTCACCGCCCGATAGCTGTTGACCCATACGGTTCCAGCCTCGAGAGCCGCGCTGCCCCGGATGGCGCGGCCGATGTCGGCCGTCCACAGGCCGGCGGCGAGACCGTACGGGCTGTCGTTGGCGATGGCATAGGCCTCGTCCTCGTCATCGAACGGGATGACGGAGAGGATCGGTCCGAATACCTCCTCACGCGCGATCCGCATCTGATTGTTCACGTTGGTGAAGATGGTCGGCTCAACGAACCAGCCCGCTGCCAGGCCTTCGCCCTCTGGCCGACCTCCCCCCAGGACGCAGGTCGCTCCGCCTTTGCGCGCGATGTCGATATAGCCAAGGACCTTGTCGCGTTGGCTCAATGTCGTGATCGGTCCGACCTGGGTTTCCGGCTTCGACGGATCGCCGATCCGCGCGCTGCGCGCGAGCTTTACCAGGCCATCAACGACCTGGTCATGGATCTTGCGCTGGACCAGAAGGCGCGATCCGGCGAGGCAGGTCTGCCCGGTCGCTGCGAAGATACCTGATACCGCGCCATTGATTGCGCTCTCGATGTTGGCATCGGCGAAAACGATGTTTGCTGATTTGCCACCCAGCTCGAGGGTCACCGCCTTCAGGCCGGCTGCGACGGCGCCATAGACCGCCAGGCCGCCCGCCTCGCCGCCGGTGAATGCGACCTTCGCGACACCGGGATGCGCCACCAACGGCGCGCCGGCCTCTGCCGGAAGGCCTGTCACGGTGTTGACGACGCCGGCGGGAAATCCGGCTTCGGCGAACAATTCCGCGAAGGCGAGCGTCGATGCCGACGCGTGCTCGGATGGCTTGATGACCACCGTGTTGCCGGCGGCGAGCAATGGTGCCAGCTTCCAGGTCAGCAGCATCAACGGCGAATTCCAGGGAACGATCGCCGCGACCACGCCGAGCGGCTCCCGCCGCGTGAAGGCAAACATGCCGGGCTTGTCGATCGGCAGGACCGCGCCCTCGATCTTGTCGGCGAGGCCGCCGAAATAGCGATACCATTCGGGTATGTAGCGCAACTGGGCCGTCATCTCGGTGATGAGTTTGCCGTTGTCCCTGGTCTCCAGGGCCGCGAGCCGGTCGGCGTTGGCCGCAATCAAATCGGCAACACGGACAAGCAAACGGCCGCGCGCGGAGGGCGTAAGACCGCGCCACTCGCCGGATCTGAACGCGCGCGCCGCCGCCGCCACCGCCTGATCGACGTCGCTGGCGCCGCAGCGGGGGATCAACGCCCACGGCTTGCCCGTGTAGGGATCGAAGCTTTCGAAGGTCGCCGCCGTCGGCTGGACGCCGCCGCCGACAGTGTTGGAGAATCTTGCGAGCGAGGTCATGAAGCCTGCCTATCCGGCAGTGAAGCCGAGATGAGCCCGGAAGCGGTTCTTGATAAAGACGGCGTCGCGCGACGGCATCGAGCGCGGCGGGTTTTCGGCCGCAACCTTGATCACGAACAGGCGTGGGCCCTTGGATGGCCCTTTCAAACTCTTGCCAAGCTTCTCAACCTCCGCGCCGGTGTGCAGCGTTGCGGTCGCGGCAAATCCGCATGCCGCGGCGACCTTGGCGAAGTCGATGCCTTTGCCGGTGTGACTCAACTGCATTCCGGTTTCGCCGAAATGATGGTTGTCGATCACCACGATGGTGAGGTTCCGCGGCTTTGCGACGGCAATGGTGGCAAGGCTACCGAAGGCCATGAGCTGCTCCCCGTCGCCCGTGATGACGAGGACGCGCCGATCAGGCTGCGCCTGCGCCAGGCCGAGACCGATCAGAGCCGCGCTGCCCATTGCGCCCCACAGATAGTAGTTGTCGTCGCGGTCTCCGGCGGCATGGACGTCGTAGGTTGGCGACCCCAAGCCGCTGACGACGAGCGTGTCGTCGCGGTGCCGCAGGAGCGCCGCGACCGCGTCGCGACGCGCGAGAGTGCCGGCTTTTGAAACATTGGACCGCACCATCGGCATCACCATTTCTTCTTTCCGAGCAGCCGCTGTCCGATCAGGACAGCCATCTGCTGATCGGCGTCATAGGCCAGGGCGGCGGCCGATTCGACGGTCTCGACCAGGTCATCGGGGTTTTCGGCGCGTAGAACGTGGACTCCCACCGCTTCCAGCGCAGCCTGCGTCGCACGGCCCATCGGGACCTGCCAGGGATTGAATTCGGCCCATTCGCCGCGCATGGTCACCAGCATCAGAAGCGGAAAGCGGCCAATCACCGGAAGCGACAGCATGTTGATGCAGTTGCCGACTCCGCTCGACTGCATCAGCAGAACGCTGCGCTGGCCGCCAAGCCATGCGCCCGCCGCGATGGCGACGCCTTCTTCCTCGGTCGTGAGGACATTGGAGATGATGTCGGGGTCGGCGCAGAAGAGGTTGATCAGCGTTGTGTGCCCGGCATCCGGCACATAGGCCATCTGCCGCACATTTGCTGCTTTCAGAACGCGATAGACGTCCGATGCCCATTTGTTGCTCGCCTTGACGGCGGAATGAGCTGCTTCGGTGCGGGCCACTGGCGACCTCCGACTTCAAGCTGGATCAACGGTTGTTGGCGATGCTGGCCCGTCCGTTCTTCGGCTCTTTTTTGCGGACAAGTATAATGGTACTTTGCGCAAGTTCTACCGCTCTTGACCATGATCGGGACTGGAGAATGGTGACTTCATCCAAGCGCGCTCCGGAGGGCAAGGCGACCGCAAGCCCGACGGCGGAGCTTTGCCGGTTCGTTGCGGGGCTTGCTCTTTCGGATGTTCCGCCGCGGGTGGTTGAATTCGCCAAGGGCCTCCTGATCGATTGGCTTGGCTCCGCCTACGCCGGCAAGGGCTCGCACCAGGCTGAGATGATCGAGGCCTTCTCCCGGTCGATGGGACCGGCCGATGGCCCAAGCACCATTGTCCCAAGCCGGCGGCGGACCAGCCCGTTTTTCGCGGCTATGGTCAATGCGGCGTCCTCCCACGTGGTCGAGCAAGACGATGTTCACAACGCGTCGGTCTTTCACCCCGCTGCCGTGGTTTTTCCCGCTGTGCTGGCGGTCGCCGAGGCGGAAGGAAAGTCCGGCCGCGAAGTCCTGGAAGCATCTATTGCAGGCTACGAGGTCGGCATTCGTGTCGGCGAGTTCCTGGGGCGCTCTCACTACGAGGTGTTCCACACCACCGGAACGGCGGGAACTTTGGCAGCCGCGGCGGCGGTGGGGAAATTGCTTGGCCTGGAAGCGGAAACGATCAACCATGCGCTTGGCTCGGCCGGAACCCAGGCCGCCGGCTTGTGGGAGTTCCTTCGCGATGCGGCGGATTCCAAACAGCTCCATACGGCCAAAGCGGCGTCGGACGGACTGATGAGCGCGTATCTCGCTCGCGATGGCTTTAAGGGCGCCCTGCGAATCCTCGAAGGCGCGCAAGGGATGGCGGCGGGCATGTCGCGCGATGCGGATCCGGCAAGACTGACCGATAGACTCGGCGCGCGCTGGGCGACTGAGGAAACCTCCTTTAAATGGCACGCCGCGTGCCGGCATACGCATCCTGCCGCCGACGCTCTCCAATTGCTCATGCGGCGCGAAGGGCTTGCCGCGGATGACATCGCGGAAGTGATTGCCGGCGTTCATCAGGGGGCGATAGATGTGTTGGGTCCCGTCGTCAATCCGCAGACCGTTCATCAGGCCAAGTTCTCGATGGGAAGCGTGCTGGGACTCATCGCCGTCTGCGGGGTGGCCGATCTCGATTCCTTCGAACGCCATGCCTTGCGCGATGAGCGGGTCTCCCGGTTCCGCTCCAAGGTCCGCATGGAATTGGATCAGGAGGTCAATAGCCTCTATCCGCGCCGCTGGATCGGAAAAGTGCGCGTGACGACAACCGACGGCCGGTCACTGGCGGCCCGCGTCGACGAGCCGAAGGGTGACCCCGGCAATTCGCTGACGAAGGACGAGCTCGAAGCCAAGGCCATTCGTCTGGCCGGCTTTCGCAACGGCGCAACGGCCGCGGAAATGAGAGGGATGATTGATCGGATATGGCGCATGGATAGAACGCCAGGCGCCGCCGAGATTTTGCCGCAGTGATCGAGACGCCAGGCGTCAAGAGCTCCATTGCCCAAGAGCCATTGCCGGGGCTCAAGGTCATTCGTTTCCGAGTGCTTCGGCATAGCGGCGGAGTCCCTCCGACAGGGGAACCTGAGGGCGGTAGCCCAAATCCTGCGCCGCATTGGTCAGGTCGAAACCGGTCGGCCCGGTCAGGGGCGACCGATGGTGCCTGAAGGTCGCGCGAAGCGCGGGCAGATGGGCGCTCAAAGTCGCGACGACCTGTTCGAGCGGCACTGCATGTCCGGCAGTGATGTTGTAGGCGCGGCGGGGCAGACCCGCGGGCGCCTTGGCCGCGGCGATGACGCCGGCAACGGCATCAGCGATGAAAATATAGTGAGTGCGCTGGCGCGCGTCGTCTTCGAGCGCGATCGCCTCGCCCGCAAGACCCGCTCGGATCAGCCGTTCAAGGGTGGTGGGGGTTCGCCGGCCCGGTCCGTAGATCCAGGAGAACCGCACCGCGACGCCATCGATCCCATGTTCGCGCGCGTAGCCGGTCAAAGCCGCCTCGGCCGCAACCTTGCTGGCGCCATAGACGGTCTCAGGTGCGTGAGGCGTTTCTTCGTCGATCGTGCCGGCCGTGTTCGGGCCGTAGACGTCGATCGACGAGCATAACACGAACCGGCTGACACGATTGCGCCGCGCCGCCTCCAGCAGATGAGCAGTGCCAGTTACATTGATCCGCCAAATGTCGAGCGGTCGGTCGGCCATCACCATCGGTCCCGAAACGGCGCCCGCATGGATGATGGTGTCGATGGCCTGATTCCTTAGAAGCGCCTCAACCTGCTCCGGCTCGGTGAGGTCGCAGGCGCACAACCCGGTTGGCACGATTGCGCCTTGACCGAGGTCGCTGATGACGACCGCCTCGCCATCATTGGCCAGACGTTTCGCCAGCGCGCCGCCCAGGAAGCCGGCGGCGCCAGTCACCAGAACGCGACCCAGTCGGCGTCGCGCGCCGTCATCTCCGCTTGTCGCCGCACTCATGGCTTGCCGAAACATCCTCCAACCGTCGCAATCGCCGGCCAGCTTGTAATAAATGTTAGCAATATGCTAGTCTCTCGATCATTTATAACAAGACATCCCTTTCGACTTCGAGACGCGCCGCAGAGCGCGCCGATGACAGGGCGGGCAGATGGCAGCCAACGGCGAACCGCTCCTCGCGGTCGAGGGGCTGAGCAAGAATTTCGGCGGCGTTCGCGCGCTCGAGATGCTCGATCTCGAGGTCGCGGCCGGCGAGCTGGTCGGGCTGATCGGCCCGAACGGGTCGGGCAAGACTACCGCGTTCAATGTGCTGACCGGTGTGCTGAAACCCAGCGGCGGCCGTATCCGTTTCGGCGGACACGACGTCACGGGCAACCGGCCCGAGGAGAATGCGCGGCTCGGCATGGCGCGCACCTTCCAGAATATCCGGCTGTTCCGCGAGCTTCCGGTGATCGACAACGTCGCCGTCGGTCTGCACATGCGCCACGGCGCCGGTTTCTGGCCCACGCTGCTGAGCCTTCCGGCGGCAGCTCGCTCCGAAGCGGCGATCCGGACGCGCGCTCTGGAGGTTCTGGCGGTGCTGGGCTTGCGCGACCGCGCCGGCGAGATCGTCGCGAACCTGCCTTATGGCGATCAGCGCAAGGTCGAGTTCGCGCGTGCCTTGGCGACCGAGCCTGCGCTGCTGCTGCTGGACGAGCCTTCGGCCGGCATGAATCCGCACGAGACGGCCGACCTCGGCGCCACCGTCGCGCGCTTCCACCGCGAACTGGGTCTCGCCGTCGTGCTGGTCGAGCACGACATGAAGATGATCATGACGCACTGCCAGCGCATCCAGGTGATCAACCAGGGACGGATGCTGGCACAGGGATCGCCCGAGGAGATCCAGCGCGATCCCCGCGTGATCGAGGCCTATCTCGGCCGCCGACGCGAGGGCAATCATGCTGTGGCTTGAGGATGTCCACGTTCGACGCGGCGGAACCCATGCGCTCCGGGGGATCGACGTGGAGATCAGGCGCGGCGAGATTGTGGCGCTGATCGGCGCCAATGGTGCGGGCAAGACGACGACCCTGTCGACCATCTCGGGCCTCCTGCGCCCGCAAGCCGGCCGCATCCACTTCGAGATCGAAGGTCAACGCGTCGACATCTCGCGCATCAGGGCCGAACGGATCGTCGCGGCCGGCATTTCGCATTGTCCGGAAGGTCGTCAGATCTTCGGCAATCTCTCGGTGCAGGAGAATCTGCAGATCGGCGGCTATTTGCGGCGCGACCGTGAGGGTGTGGGAAGTGACTTGCGGTCGATCCACGCGCTGTTTCCGATCCTGCTTGAGCGGGCGGCTCTTCCCGGCAACCGGCTCTCGGGCGGCGAGCAGATGATGCTGGCGATCGGTCGCGCCCTGATGAGCCGGCCCAAGCTGCTGCTGCTCGACGAACCGTCACTGGGCCTGGCGCCGCGGCTGGTGGAGCAGATCTTCGATATCCTGCGGCGGATCCGCGAGGACGGCACGACCGTGCTGCTGGTCGAGCAGAACGCGGCCATGGCGCTCGATCTCGCCGACCGGGCCTATGTGCTTGAAACGGGCGTCATCACGCTTTCCGGCACCGGCAAGGCGCTGGCGCAGAACGCGGACGTCAGGCGCGCCTATCTGGGAGTGGCGTGATGACCGCCGCCTACATACTGGAGCAGATCGTCAACGGCATCATCCTCGGCAGCATGTACGCGCTGATCGCGATCGGCTTCTCTCTGATCTATGGCATCGTGCGGCTGATCAATTTCGCCCATGGCGACATCGTCACCATCGGCTCCTTCACCATGCTGGCGAGCGTGGTCGTACTGAAGATTCCATTTCCGTTCGCGATCCTGGGGGTGTTGGTAATCGGCGGCGTCACCGGCATGCTGATCGAGCGCATCGCATTCCGACCCATGCGCGGAGCGCCCCAGGTGACCGGATTCATCGCTTCGCTCGCGGTTGCCATCGTCATCGAGAATGTCGGCATCCTGACGCTCACGGCGCAGCCACGGAATTTCATCGTGCCGGCCTATCTTGGCACGTTCATCCCCGTGGGTCCGCTCACGGTCCGTGCCATCGACCTGGCGATCGTGGTGCTGGCGGTTCTGCTGATGGCGGGGCTGGCTATCTTCGTTCGATTCACCAAGACCGGCATGGCGATGCGGGCGACCGCTGAGAACTACAATGTGGCGCGGCTCATGGGCATCAATATCGACCGCATGATCATGCTGGCGTTCGCCATCGGCAGCGCGCTGGCCGCCGCGGCCGGGCTGATGTGGGGCAGCAAATACAGCCAGATCAGCCCGCTCATGGGCCTGATCCCCGGACTGAAGGCGTTCGTGGCAGCCGTCATCGGCGGCGTCGGCTCGATCAGCGGCGCCATGCTGGGCGGCTATGTGCTCGGGCTGGCCGAAGTATTGCTGGTGGGGCTGTTGCCGCCCGAGTATTCCGGCTACCGCAACGTCTTTGTCTTCGGCATTCTGATCGTCATCCTGCTGGTGATGCCAAACGGCCTGCTTGGGCGCAGCACCGAGGAGCGGGCCTGATGGCGCTCCGCTCAACCCTGTCGGCTTTTGTGATCGCGGCGATGCTGGGTGCCGTGCTGGTCTTTGGTGCCAATGCCACGCTCGACGACTATCTGCTGTCGATCATCGAATTCGTCGGCATCAACGTGATCCTTGCGGTTAGCCTCAATATCACCAATGGCTTCACCGGCCTGTTCTCGCTGGGTCATCCGGCCTTCATGACCATCGGCGGCTATGTGACCGCGATCATGAGCCTGGAGCCCAAGCGCAAGCCGTTTCTTCTGCCCGATCTTCCGGAGTGGCTCGCGGCGATCCATTTGCCGTATCTGCCCGCGCTGGTCGTCGGCGGCCTGGTTGCGGCGCTGGTCGCGGTCGTGGTCGGTTTCCCGGTGCTGCGGCTGCGCGGGCACTATCTGGCGGTCGCGACCCTCGGCCTCATCTTCATCGTGCAGGGCCTGGCCATCAATCTCGACGGCTATACGCGTGGCGCGCTCGGCCTCAACGGCTTGCCGGAGCTTACCAATCTGTGGTGGGTCTATGGCTGGATGCTTGCGACAATCTATGTGTGCTGGAAGCTCAAGCATTCCTCGCTGGGGCGGACCATGCTGGCGATCCGCGAGAACGAGCTGGCGGCGGCGTGCCTCGGCGTGCGCATCACGCGCACGCGCATCCTCTCCTTCGCGCTGGGCGCCTTTTTTGCGGGGGTGGCCGGCGGGTTGTGGGCGCATCTCGTGACGCTCATCACGCCGTCCTCGTTCTCCTTCCTGTTCGCCTTCCAGCTCGTCGTGATGGTGGTGCTGGGCGGCACCGGCAGTATTGCCGGCGCCGCGCTCGCCGGCGCGGTAATCACGGTCGCGACCGAAGCGCTGCATCCGGTCGAGGAAGCTATGGGACTCTTCGGCGTCAGCCAGCTGCTGATGGCCGTCGCCGTGCTGCTCGTTCTCATGTTCCGGCCGAAAGGCCTGTTTGGAATGGCCGAACCCGATCTGCTTGGGTGGATCGGAAAATCGCTCGGCCGTGATCCGACCCGCTCCGGGTCGAAACGCCAAAGGGAGGTGTAACTATGAGGACCATGCTTTCGAGAGCTATGGCGGCCGCGGCCGTCATCGGCCTGCTCGCGTCGGTGCCCCAGGCCCGGGCGGCGGACCCGATCAAGATCGTGGCTCTGTACAATCTCAGCGCGGGCGGTCTCGCCTCGATCGACGGGCCGTCGCTCAACGGCGCCAAGCTGAAGGCGAAGGAGATCAACGACGCCGGCGGCCTGCTCGGCGGGCGCATGATCGAGGTCATCGCAATCGACACCAAGAACGATCTCAAGGAAGCCGCGACCGGCGCGAAGCGCGCCGTGTCCATGAGCGGGGTTGTGGCCGCCGTCGGCCACAGCGACACGACTTTCGCGCTGGCTTCGGCGCCGCTGTTCCAGGCGCAGGGTCTGCCGTTCGTGACCTCGGGTGCCACCGCGCCCGACTTGCCGGACATGGTCGGCGACGAGATGTTCATGGCCTGCTTCGGCGACGACGTGCAGGCGCACGCCATGGCCGAATATGCCTACAACACGCTCGGCGTGCACACCGTCGTGGTGTGGACCGACAACGCCATGGACTACACCAAGGGCCTGTCGAAATACTTCCAGGATCGCTTCACCCAGCTCGGCGGCAAGGTGCTTCTGAACGACATCTACATGACCGAGGATAAGGACTTCTCGGCGCTGGTGTCGCGTCTCAAGGCCAATCCCGATGCCCAGGCGGTGTTCGCCTCCTCGGGCCCGGACACGGCCGGCATCATCATCAAGCAGATCCGCGAGGCCGGCATCAAGCTGCCGATCCTGGGCGGCGACGGCTACGACACGGACCTGATCTCGACCGTGCCTGGTCCTGACCTGTCCACCGACGTCTATTTCACGACCCACGCTTATGTCGGCCTCGACACCGGTCCCGCCAACACGTTCCGCACCGGCTATCAGGCCGCGTACGGGGTGCCGCCGGAGAACGCCTTTGCCGCGCTCGGCTACGATGCGATGGGGCTGGTTGCGGATGCGATCAAGCGCGCCGGCTCGACCGACGCGGCGGCGGTCACCAAGGCGTTGGCCGAGACCAACGGCTACGAAGCCGTAACCGGCAGCATCGCCTTCAAGAACGGCAGCCGCGTGCCGAGCAAGCCGGTGGCCGTCATGTATGTCGATCACGGCAAGGTCAATTTGAAGACGACGGTCACGCCGCAGGGCTGATCGAATTGCTTGAGCCGGACACGGACAGCAGTCTTCCTCGCGCGGAGTCCAAACGCTGCGCGAGGAGGGCCGGCCGCTTGACGCCTGAACGCGAATTTGAATTGGACACGGCTTGACATCATGGAAAGGCTGCTCGCTTCCGACGAACCCGATGCCGTGGCGGTGCAGAATCCGAACGGCGCTTCGGCAATTCTGTTCCTCTCCGACCATGCCGGCCGGCGCATCCCGCGCCGGCTCGGGACGCTCGGCCTGGGCGACGCCGATCGCGAGCGGCATATCGCCTGGGACATCGGGATCCGGGATGTCACCATTCAGCTCTCGGACAAGCTTGGAGCAACCTACATATATCAGCGCTATTCGCGCCTGGTGATCGATTGCAATCGGCTGCCGGGATCGGCGCAGTCGATCATGTCGATCAGCGACGGCAGCGAGATCCCGGGCAATCGCAATCTGACGGTGGAGGCGGTGCGCGCCAGGGAAAACGAGATCCTTCACCCTTATCAACGCGCGATTGAACATGAGCTCGAACGAAGAAAGGCCGCCGCGCAGCCGACAGTCATCTTTTCCATGCACAGCTGCACCCCGGTGTTTGGCGGGCAGGCCAGGCCCTGGCACATCGGTGTGATTGCGCATCGGGACTGGCGGATCGGCGAGCCGCTGATCGAGCTGCTGTCGGCCGAAACGGACCATTGCGTCGGCAGGAACAAGCCTTACGAAGTGAGCATGGAGATGGACTATACGATTCCCATTCATGCCGAGGGCCGCGGGCTTCCCTATGTCGAGATCGAACTCCGGCAGGACCTGATTTCCGACGCGACGGGACAGAAGAAATGGGCGACTCTTCTGGCAGATCTCTTGCCGCGAGTGGTCGAGCGATCGGGAGTGCTCAAAGCGTGAAACGGCTTCGGAAGGGATTGAAGAGCGCCGACGAGCGGCCGGCGGTAGATCGCCCGGACGAGCCGATCTCCGAGCGGGTCCGGCGCGACCTGAGGAAATACACGGCGGCGGAACGGCGCGTCGCGCAGTCGCTTCTCAGCGACTATCCCGTGGCCGGGCTGGAAACCGTCGCACGTTTCGCAATTCGGGCCGGGACGAGCGGCCCGACTATTTTGCGTCTGGTGAAGCGGCTCGGGTTCAACAGCTATGTGGAATTCCAGAACCGGCTGCGGAGCGAGGTGCAGGAGCGCCTTCAGGGGCCGCTCGCCCGCTATCCTTCGCTGCGCGGCTGGGGCGAGGGCGGCAAGGTGCAGGAGCGGGTCGGCTCGGCGCTCTGTCGTAACATCGAGCGCGTCGTGAGAAGCGTTTCTCCGAAGGAATACGCCGCGATCACCGAGTTGCTCTGCGACCGGCGGCGCGCGGTATTCTGCCTCGGTGGCCGCTTTACCCAGGCCATTGCCGCCTATTTCCATCATTGCCTTCGCGAATTGAGGCCTGGCGTGCGGCTGGTGCGCGAAGGCAGCGCGAGTTGGGCCGACTATCTGCTCGACGTGCGGCGTGGCGACGTGCTGCTCGTGTTCGATTTCCGGCGTTACCAGCGGGACGTGCTGGAATTTGCATCGGGCGCCGCAACGCAGGGCGCAATCATCGTCCTCATCACGGATATCTGGAATTCGCCGATCGCGGCGCTGGCCACGCACGTCATCGGCTGTCCGGTGGAAGTACCGACGGCGTTCGACAGTGCGGTCGGCGGGCTCGCAATGGCGGAAGTCATCGTGGCCGGCGCGGTGGAGCGGCTGGGCGCGCATGCCAGGCGGCGGATCGAGACGCTCGAGGCGCTGCGTCGGCCTTTCCATCTGGAAAGTGCGCCGCCCGGCGCGGGCCGGAAGCTGGACAGGAACGGGAGAAGGGGAGGTCTTGCATCATGATTCGGGAACCGCTGACGATGTTCTGCTACGTGGACATCTCGGGTCAGGTGCGCGGCAAGGGTTTCCCGGCGCGCCTGCTGGACAAACGGCTCGCGAGCGGCGTCGGTTGGACGCCGACCAATATCATGTTCACGCCGCTGGGCACGATCGCGCCGTCTCCGTTCGGTCCGTTCGGCGATCTGATCCTGAAGGCCGACCGTAAAGCCGAGGCCAATGTCGATTTCGGCGACGGTTCGCCGAAGGAACATTTTTTCCTGTGCGACGTGCTCGAGACCGACGGCAGCCCCTGGGACTGCTGCCCCCGCACCCTGCTGCGCAATGCCGCCGAGGAACTCCGGCGCGAGGCGGGTGTCACGCTGCGCATCGCCTTTGAACATGAGTTTTTCTATGCCGGTGCGCGCGGACGAGTCGGGGACCTCTATGCGCTCGACGGGGTGCGGCGCCATGGTACCTTTGGCGAGACTTTCCTGGCGGCGTTGGACCAGTGCGGCATCGAGTCCGACAGCTATCTGTCCGAGTTCGGCGAGGGTCAGTTCGAGGTGACCTTTCCGCCGGAGGAGCCGCTCGCGGCATGCGACAAGGCGGTGATATTGCGGGAAATGGCGCGCGGAACCGCGTGGCGGCTCGGTCATACCGTCAGCTTCTCGCCGCGCATGAGTCCCACCTCCATCGGCAACGGGCTTCATATTCATCTAAGCCTGTGGGACGAGGCCGGCCGGCCGATCAGCCACGATCCGAAAGGGCCTCGCGGCGTCAGCGCCACGGCCGGCAAGTTCCTGGCGGGCGCAATCAAGCATATGCCGGCGCTCTGCGCCTTTACCGCGCCGACCCCGGTCTCCTATCTGCGGCTCGTGCCGCATATGTGGAGCGCCGCCTGGTCGAGTCTCGGGTATCGCGATCGTGAAGCGGGCATCCGCATCTGTCCCACTTTCGCCACCTCCGAGCGCAGCACGGAAGAGCAGTTCAATTTCGAGTATCGAGCTGCCGACGCTTCGGCCTGCCCCTATATCCAGGTCGCCGCGATCGTGAAAGCCGGCCTGGCGGGCTTGAGGGGGAATCTGCCGACACCTGAGCCACTGGTCGAGCAGGATCCCGGCAATTTCACCGACGCCGAACGGCAGGGCCGCGGCATCGTCAGGCTGCCGGCGAGCTTGGACACCGCGCTCGATGCGCTCGATGCCGACCAGACCGTGCAAGCCTTCCTGCCGCCGATCTTTCTCAAGGCCTATTGCGCCAATAAGCGAGCGGAAGCGGCCCTGAGCAAGGACTGGAGTGCCGAGGATCTCTGCCGCCGATACTCCGAAGTGTTCTGAGCAACCGCCGGGCGTTTCATTCAGTCGGCCGGCAAACGGGACAATCTGCCGGAAGCTACCGCGCGGCGGCATCGACTGCGGCGAGGAGCTGCGCGGTCGTCATCGTGCGGCAGTAGCCGGCGAAGGCCTTGAGTGCATTCTCGTGCCGCGCCTCACTGTGCGTGGCGCAGGCATCCGGCAGGCACACAGGATAGAAGCCGCGATCAGCCGCATCGCGCGCCGTGTGATCGACGCACTGGTCGGTGAGGAATCCGGTCACCACCAGCGTGTCGATCCCGATATTGCGCAGGAGGTACTCGATGTTGGTCGAATTGAAGACGCTCGATGACGTCTTTGGCAGGATGATGTCGTCGTTGCCGGGCGCAATCGCATCCAGAACCTTCGCTTCCCATGAGCCCTTGGCGATAAAGAACTTGGACAGTTTGTAGTCGAGGCTGCGATCTCGACCGTCCCTGGTGTAGTTCTCGATCACGGTATACATCACCTCGGCGCCGACGCGGTGGAAGGCGTCGATCAGTTTGCGCAGGTTCGGCAGCACCACCTCCCGGACCTGACGGTCGAAATAGGGCTGCCGCTTCGCGACCTCCGGATTCCACACATAGTTCTGCGTGTCGATCAGCAGCAGGCAGGTCCGTTTCGCCTCGAACGGGCGCTCGCGAGTGAACAACGGTTCTTCGTTGCGCTGCATGGTCTTCTCTTTCGGCGTGGGCCACTCGTGGGCGAGCGCCTTGCGGTCGCATCAAGCCTCGGCATAGTGCCAGATACCGCGTTTGGCGAGCAACTGCTCGAGACGGACCGCGATTGCGAGGAGCCGCTCTTCGCTGCCGGGAGAGCCCACAAGCTGAAGACCAACCGGCATGCCGACGGCATCGCGACCGGCCGGCAGGGTCAGTGCGCAAAGGCCGAGGAAGCTTGCCGGGCAAGTGTTCCGCAGCGCCAGCAAGTTGGTCTTGATGTAGACGTCGTCGTCAGCGATATCGGCTACGGGCGGGGGCGTAATGGGAACGGTCGGGCAGACTAGGGCATCGAGCCCGGCAAGGGTGCCGGCTGCGTCGGCTCCCAACGCGACATAGCGGTCCTTGCGCTGGAGATATTCCCAGGCCGGCAGTGTCTTGCCGGCCTCCATGCGACGCCGCACGCGCGGATCGAGCGTGTCGAGCCAATCGGGCAGCTCCGCATTGAGGAAGGCATAGAGCTCGGGCGCCACGATGCCGCCCTTGTGGTAGAGCTCGAACACGTCGCCGGCGGCGGGCAGTACCTGATTCGCAATGCGTGCGCCATCCGCCTCGGCGAGGCCCAGCGCTTCTTCGACCCGCTCCGATACGCCGGGCGAAGTGTCTTCCCAAAAGAAACGCTCGGCACGGCCGAGCCTGACACCGGACAGATCGCGCAGCACCGGGATCGGCGCGCCAGCGAGCTGATGAAAGGCGAATGCAAGGTCAGCCGCACTGCGCGCGAGCAGCCCGGTGGTATCGAATGTCGGGCTCAATGGCACGACCCCGCCAGTCGACCAACGCCCCTTGGTTGTCTTGAGCCCGGCATTGCCGGTCATGCTGGCAGGAATGCGCACGGACCCTGCCGTGTCGGTACCGAGGGCGATGAGGGCGGTACCTTCGCCGAGGGTCACGCCGGCACCGCTCGAGGAGCCGCCCGGCGAGCGGTGCACCTTGCGGTCCCGAGGGTTCCAGGGTGTCGGCCAATGCGCGTTGACGCCGAGGCCGCCGAAGGCGAACTCCACCGTGTGCGCTTTGCCCATGATCACGGCGATCTGTGCACGCAGCGTGCGTACCAGCGGCCCTTCTTTCCGCCATCGCGCCGGCAGCTCGCGCGGACTCCCGGCAAAGACGGGCAGCCCCTCGACGCCATAGATATCCTTGACCGAGACTGGGATGCCGGTCAGCGCACCCAGCCGGCTGCCCGCTGCGAAAGCGGCATCGGCCGCGTCGGCCTGGCGCACAGCGAAGTCGGGCGCCCACGTCTTGTAGGCGTTGAGCGCCGGATCGTGGCGCGATTGCGCCTCCTCGATGAGTGCACGGACCCGCAATCGCCCCTCGGCGAGCCGAGCCGAGATTTCGGAGAGCGGCCAATCGAGTGGAGACGCCATCGCAGGTTTTCCTTATGGCAGGCGGCGACGCCAGCCTGCGCTAGGCCATGATATCGCCGCCGTTTGGATCGAACGTGGCGCCAATATAGAAGCCTGCATCCTCGCCGGCCAGGAGCAGTGCCGTCGGCGCGATCTCCTCCACCTTGCCCTGTCGCCTGAGGATCAATTCGTTTTGCTTCTTGGCCGCCCATTCCGGCGGCAGCTTCATGTCGGTGTCGAGGGGCCCGGGACAGATCGCGTTGACCGTGATGTTGTCGGCGGCGACCTCGTAGGACAGCGAGCGGGTCAAACCCAAGATGCCCGCCTTTGCCGCGGCATAGTGTGCCATGCCGGCGCCGCCCTTGTGCGCGAGCTGCGAGCTGATGTTGATGATGCGGCCATAGCGGTTGCGGCGCATGGCCGGCAGCACCGCGCGCGTGCACAGAAAAACGCTCTTGAGGTTGATGCGGATCATCTCGTCCCACATCGCCGTGGTCATGTCTTCCAGATGGGCGACGGTGGCGATGCCGGCGTTGTTCACAAGAATGTGCGGCGTGCCAAGTCCCGCTGAAATTTCCGCGAACGCTTTCTCGACGGCGGCTTCATCGCCGACATCGGCGCCGATGGCGAGGCTGCGCCGCCCTTGTCCGGCGATGATCGCGGCGGTGCGGGCCGCCCCATCCGCATTCCTGTCGATGATTGCGACGTCGGCGCCCTCGTTCGCATAGAGCAGGGCGATCGCCTTGCCAAGCCCCGTTGCACCGCCGGTGACGATTGCAATGCGCCGGTCAAGCTTCCCCATGAACCCGTCTCCTCTGCTCGCGGAGCGGGCTGCCGAGGCCCATCTATCCGCCCGCGGGTCGTTGTAGCAAGCGCGGCGGGGTTCAGCCAGTGCCGCGACCCGGATCGCCACAGCTGCCAATGGCCACATCCCAGACGAACCGGCGCCGCCGGCAGGAGAGAGGTCAGCTTTCGGAGGTGACCCGGCCGATCGCAGACGTGCCGGGGTTGTCTCAGTTCGACCCGAAGGAGACTGTTCACGGCGTCCCCCGATGAGAGTCTAGGCGTTTCTCAAGCGTGGCGGCACGAGGTTCTGCGATCGCGAGCCGGCACCTAGCGGGAACCAAGGTGATGCAGTGCCTGAACCGTCATCGCAGCGGCGGAAGCCCGATTTTCAACGCCAAGCTTTTGAAAGACCTGCTCCAAATGCTTGTTGACGGTGCGCGGGCTGATGCCCAGCACGCTGCTGATATCCTTGTTCGACTTGCCCCGGGCAATCCACAGCAGCACCTCGGCCTCACGGCTGGTGAGGGTGAAATGCTGCCGTAGCAATTCGGCGTCGTCCTTGGCCGCGGCCTTCGCCAAGCGTAGCAGATGCTCGTCACTGCGCAATCGTCCGAGATGAGTGAACTCCAATCGGGCGTCGCCTTGGGTCCAGACATGAGGCTCCACTTCACCCTTTGCCGCTTTGGCCAGCCAGCGGACGACCTCCGCCGGCAGATGAAAATCGGAATCGTCCGCGTCGTCCGAGAGGCTTTGAAGCAGCTTCGCTGCCTGGGGCGTCGTCCAGCGTACGTCGCCATCGCCACTGACGGCCAACAGGAACCGTCCGGCCGCATCGAGCGCCGAGCGCGCCGCTTCCGATCCCCTGGCATTGGCCAGATGGACCCGCATGCGCGCCATCAGCTCATCCACCACGATCGGCTTGGTGAGATAGTCGACGCCGCCGGCTTCCAGGCCCTTGACGATATGCTCGGTGTCGCTGAGGCCGGTCATGAAGATGACCGGGATGTGGGCGAGGTGCCGAATGCGCTTCAAGCGCCGGCAGGTCTCGAAGCCGCCGATCCCGGGCATCACGGCATCCAGCAGGATGAGATCGGGCGTGACCCGGTCGGTGAGAGAAAGGGCGCTTTCTCCATCCACCGCCACCAGCACGGTCGAGCCGCTGCCCTCGATCGCTTCGGTGAGGAAGCTCAGGGTCTCCGGCGAATCGTCCACCACCAGGACGATGTCGCGGCTCTGCCCCGGCGTGGGCTCGATCCTATGGCGCAACGCGATCACGCAATGCCTCCACGGTGGCCATATAGCGCTTCAGCTCGAAGTTGCGCACCAGCGCCCGCAAGTCGGCAACGATGGCGCCGTGTGCCGGATTGGCATCCACGATCTCATCCAATTTGGCTTCGATGCCGCGGACATAGCCGATGTTGCCGAGCTGATGCAGGTCTTCCAGATGCTCGGTGGGAATCGGCGCTGCCGGCGCCTCGGTAGCGACCGCTTTCGGAGTGGCACTCTCCTCCTCATAGATCCATTCGAGGCCGAGCGCCTGCTGGATCGCCGACAGCAGCACCTGCACGTCGATCGGCTTGACGACGAAGGCCATGTCGTGGAACTCACGGATCTTCGACAACTCATCGACATTGGCCGAGATGATGATGATGGCGGTGCGTCGACCGTTCATCGCGCGCATCGCCTGCGCGACCTCCCAGCCGTTCTTGCCGGGCATCTGCAGGTCCAGCAGCGCCAGGTCGGGCGCGACCGACGCAGCGGTCTGCAGGCAGGCGACGCCGTCCGGCGCACTGTGCAGCTCGAACCCGATCGGCGTCAGCAACTCGCGCAGCAGGTCGAGATGTGCCGGATCGTCATCGGCCGCGACCACCGTGATGCGCCGGCCGGCATAGCCCTTGATCCGCCGTTCTTGCAGAACAGGCGCGACCGGCGCCGCCGCGGCCGACAGCATCAGGCGGATGCGAAACGTGCTGCCCTGGCCGGGCGTGCTCTCAACCGTGATCTCGCCGCCCATGATCTCGGTCAGCAGCTTGGTGATGGTGAGGCCGAGGCCGGTGCCCGGCACCGACAGCGCGCCGGCCATGCTGCCGCGCTCGAACGGCTCGAAGATGCGCGGCAGGTCGGTGGGCTCGATGCCGATACCGGTATCGCTGACCTCGAACTCGCTGACCTGGCCGCGGTGGCGCACGCGGAATGCGGCGTAGCCCTCGTGGGTATATTTGATCGCGTTCGACAGCAGATTGATCATGATCTGCCGCATTCGCTTCTCGTCGCCATGGACATAGTGTGGCAGCTGGGCCGACGGTTCGTAGCGGAAATCGATGCCTTTGGCCTTGGCCTGGATGCGGAACATGTCGACGATCTGCTCCAGCAGCTCGCCGATCGCGATCCGGTCGCGGTTGAGCTGCAGGCGGCCGGCTTCGATCTTGGCGATGTCGAGCAGGCCGTCCACCAATGTCGAGAGATGCTCGGAACTGCGGCGGATCACCCGGACAGCATCCTGCTGATGAGCCGGCAATGCGGGACTGCGCTCCATCAACTGCGCATAGCCGAAGATCGCGTTCAATGGCGCGCGGATCTCGTGGCTGACGCCGACGATATAGCGGCTCTTGGCGACGTTCGCGGATTCCGCCGCCACCTTGGCCTTCTGCAGCTGGTCGTAGGTGCGCTGGTGCGCCTCGATCTCGTGGGTCAGCATCTGGGTCTGGCGGTCGGTCTCTTCCTCCGCCACCTGCCGGCTCTCGTGCGCCAGGACCATCAGCCAGGCGACGATGCCGGAAATGCCGAACAAGGCGAAATAGGTGGAGATCAGCGTGGTGCGGACAGCGGCTGGATCGCCGGCAGCTTCGGTCGTGCCGTGGAACACGCCGATCAGCAGCAGCACTCCGCCGATCACCAGGTTGAAGGTCAGGAACAGGCCGGCGAAGCGGCCGAGCCGCGCATTGAGGCCGAGCGCCAGCCGCTTGGGCAGCAGGTGGTGCAGCAGCAACTGCAATTGATCGGTAAAGCGGCTGTTGGTCTTGCATAGATCGTGACAGCGCGCGTCCAGCGTGCAGCACAGCGAGCAGATCGGGCCGTCATAGGCCGGACAAAAGGACATGTCCTCGCGTTCGAAGTCATGTTCGCAAATGCAGCACCGCACGGCGCTCTGGCCGTCC
Organism: Dongiaceae bacterium; assembly: GCA_036004205.1. Classification (GTDB taxonomy): domain Bacteria; phylum Pseudomonadota; class Alphaproteobacteria; order Dongiales; family Dongiaceae; genus Dongia_A. The sequence continues at coordinate 4,299 of DASYRS010000018.1, read as the reverse complement.
CAGTGCGTCTCCGGCTTGCGGGCGATGTAATATCGACCGCGGGTCCAGGCTGCGATCAGCGGCGCGGCGGCGATGGCGACGAACAATCCGATGAAGGGCGCCAGGGCTTGCGCTGCGGTGCCGAGCAGACCGAAGTAAGCGTTGGTCGAGCTGACGATCGAGATCAGCATCGCGCCGACCCCGACCGGGTTGACGTCATAAAGGTGCGCGCGCCGAAACTCGATGCCGCGCGGGCTGAGGCCCAGCGGCTTGTTGATGACGAGGTCGCCGACCAAGGCGCCGACCCAGGCGACGGCGAAGTTGGAGTAGAGCCCGAGGATCTTCTCGATCGCGGAAAAGATGCCGAGTTCCATCAGCATCAGCGCGAGCAGGGTGTTGAACACCACCCACACCACGCGGCCGGGATGGCTGTGCGTGAGGCGGGAAAAGAAGTTCGACCAGGCGATCGACCCCGCATAGACGTTGGTGACGTTGATCTTGATCTGGCAGGTGATGACGAAAATGCCGGTGAGGATGATGGCCGTCCGCGGGGAGAGCGACATGGCTTCGAACGCCACGCGGAAGATCTGCGTCGGCTCCGCCGCATGCTCATAAGGCACGCCGTAGCGCAGGGCCAGTACCGCGAGGAACGAGCCAGCCAGCAACTTCATCCCGCCGATAAAGATCCAGCCCGGCCCGGACGGCAGCAATGCCAGCCACCAGGCGAGCCGCTGCTCCAGGCTCTTACCGCGCTCCGGCAGGAATCGCAGATAGTCGGCCTGCTCGCCGATTTGCGGCACGAAGGAGAGCAGGGTGGAAGCCGCGATCCCGAACAGCAGCAGGTCGAACCCGCCCGCGACGTCGCCATGGCGACCGGCGAAGCTGGTCCAATCGTCGATCGCCTGCTGGTCGCTGAGCGCGATGTAGGCGAGCGGCGCGATCTGCAGCACCAGCCAGATCGGCTGGGTCCACAACTGCAGGCCGGAGATGAAGCGGATGCCGTAGGTGACAATTGGGATGACCACCAGCGCGCAGACAATGTAGGCGGCCCACAGCGGCAGGCCGAACCACATCTCGAGAGCCAGCGCCATGATCACCGCCTCGACCGAGAACAGGAGGAAGGTGAAGGAGGCGTAGATCAGCGACGTGATGGTCGAGCCGATATAGCCGAAGCCGGCGCCGCGCGTCAGCAGGTCGACGTCGACGCCGTATTTGCTGGCGTAGTAGCCGATCGGCAAACCGGTCAGGAAGATGAGCGCGCCGACCGCCAGGATCGCCGCGACGGTGTTGTTGAACCCGTAGGCGAGGGTGAGAGATCCGCCGATCGCCTCGCACGCCAGGAAAGAAATGGCGCCGAGCGCGGTGTTGGAAACGCGGAACAGCGACCAGCGCCGGGCACCACGCGCCGTGAAGCGCAGCGCGTAGTCCTCCAGGGTCTGGTTCCCGACCCACTGATTGTATTGCCGCCGCACGCGCGCGATGCGCTGCCGCCCCGTCATGGCCAGCTTGATACCCCCGTCCGGCCCGCCAGCCAGCCGGGGCCAGTATGCGGCATTTGCCTGTTGCGCTGCAATATACGTCAAATGCCCCATGTGCGGGACCGGCCAGACGTGCCTAGATGCTGGGCAACAATCAGAAATCACGCGATTTTTTGACCGTGATCGGGCTGCCCGTAGGCGCGGTCGCTCAGCTGTTTCGCGTGCAATAGGTGCAGCGCAACATCGCGCTGCCAGGACATGGAGGGAGACGGAAATGAAGAGATCACTGCGCAAGGCGCTGCTGGGCGGCATCGCCCTCAGCTTCGCGAGCATGGTGGCCGGCCAGTCTGCTTCGGCGGAAGAGACCATCAAGGTCGGCATCCTGCATTCGCTCTCCGGCACCATGGCGATCAGCGAGACCACGCTGAAGGACGTCATGCTGATGCTGATCGACGAGCAGAACAAGAAGGGCGGCCTGCTTGGCAAGAAGCTGGAAGCGGTCGTGGTTGACCCGGCTTCCGATTGGCCGCTGTTCGCGGAAAAGGCCAAGCAGCTGCTCGAGGTCGACAAGGTCGCGGCGGTGTTCGGCTGCTGGACGTCGGTCAGCCGCAAGTCGGTGCTGCCGGTGTTCGAGCAGGACAACGGCATCCTGTTCTATCCGGTGCAATACGAGGGCGAGGAAAGCTCGCGCAACGTGTTCTATACCGGCGCCGCGCCCAACCAGCAGGCCATCCCGGCGGTCGACTACCTGATGAACGAGGAAGGCGTACAGCGCTGGGTGCTGGAAGGCACCGACTACGTTTACCCCCGCACCACCAACAAGATCCTCGAAGCCTACCTCAAGGCCAAAGGCGTCAAGGCCGAGGACATCATGATCAACTACACGCCGTTCGGATTCTCCGACTGGCAGACCGAGGTTGCGGCGATCAAGACCTTCGGCTCGGGCGGCAAGAAGACGGCGGTCGTCTCCACCATCAACGGCGACGCCAACGTGCCGTTCTACAAGGAACTGGGCAACCAGGGCATCAAGGCGACCGACATTCCGGTCGTCGCCTTCTCGGTCGGCGAAGAAGAACTCGCCGGCCTCGACACCAAGCCGCTGGTCGGCCATCTCGCCGCGTGGAACTACTTCATGAGCTCGGAGTCGCCGGCAAATGCCGAGTTCATCAAGAAATGGCAAACCTTCATCAAGAACGACAAGCGCGTCACGAACGATCCGATGGAAGCCCACTATATCGGCTTCAACATGTGGGTGAAGGCGGTCGAGGCGGCTGGCACCACCGACACCGATGCAGTGATCGATTCGCTGATCGGTGTCTCAGTGCCGAACCTCACCGGCGGCTATTCGGCGATGCTGCCGAATCACCACATCACCAAGCCGGTGCTGATCGGCGAGATCCAGGGCGACGGCCAGTTCAACACCGTGTGGGAAACCTCGGGCCTGGTGCCGGGCGATGAATGGTCCGACTACCTCGACGGTTCGAAGGACCTGATCTCCGATTGGCGCGCGCCGCTCTCGTGCGGAAACTTCAACGCCAAGACGGGCAAGTGCATGGGAACGGTTACCCAGTAATCGCGATCCCAGCCGGCCAGCAGCAGGGGGCCGCTGCTGGCCGGCGCCTTTCCATCTCGAACACATAGGCCCGGAATGCGACTCTCCGCGGCATCCAAGCTTCTCGGTATCGTCCTGACGCTGCTCCTGTGGGCAGCATCGCCGGCCGCGCATGCCGACAGTTTCGACGATGCGGGCGTGCTGCTGGCGGGCAAATATCCCGAGATCGAGCAGGGCGTCGCGTTGCTGGCCGCGAGTGGCAATCCCGCGGCGGCAAGCGCATTGCAGGCGCTTGGCGCTGGCCGCCTCCTGATCGGCCAGGACAAGGCGCTGTTCATCGAAGCAGAGGACGGCTCGCTCGCCTCTGCACGCAACGGCGCGAAGATCGAGGGTGATCGGCCAGCCGGGCTCAAACCCATCAAAGTCAACAACCGCATCCGCCGCGCGATCGAAGCCGCGATGGGACAGCTCACCCTGCTGTCGTCCGATCCGGAGCAGCGCAGGCGCGCTGCCGATTCGCTGTTCGACAACCCGGATCCGGCACAGCTGGCGGCACTCGAGGGTGCGCTCGGCCAGGAGAGCGACCCCGCGATCAAACTGGTGCTCGAACAAGCGCGCGCCGCCATTCTCCTCGCCGGGCCCGGCACCAGCGACGACGACAAGCTCGCCGCGATCGAGATCCTTGCCGCGCGCGGCGACCAGAAAGCCAAGGTCCTGCTCGAGGCCACCGCCATCAATGGCTCGACCACCGTCGCCGATGCCGCGAACGCCGCGCTGAAAGCCATCGACCGGTCGCTCGCCTTGTGGTCGGCGGTGCAAAGCGTCTATTACGGTGTGAGCCTGGGCTCGGTGCTGTTGCTCGCTGCCATCGGCCTTGCCATCACGTTCGGCGTGATGGGCGTCATCAACATGGCTCATGGCGAGATGGTGATGCTGGGCGCCTACACCACCTTCGTGGTGCAGGAAATCATCCGCACCACCGCGCCCGGCTTGTTCGATTATTCGCTGCTGATCGCGACACCGCTGGCGTTCCTGGTCAGCGGCCTCGCCGGTGTCGCGATCGAGCGCTCCATCATCCGCTTTCTGTACGGCCGGCCGTTGGAAACGCTGTTGGCCACCTTCGGCCTCTCCCTGGTGCTGCAGCAGACGGTGCGCAGCATCTTCGGACCGACCAATCGCGAGGTCGGCAATCCCGGCTGGATGAGCGGCTCGGTCGATCTCGGCGGCCTCGCGCTCACCTACAACCGACTCTGGATCATCGTGTTTTCCATTACGGTGTTTGCCCTGCTC
>DASYRS010000017.1:0-10123 GCA_036004205.1 Dongiaceae bacterium | reverse complement strand
GCTGAAGGCCACCGGCCTTACGCCGACCGGCCGGCTCAATCGCTGCCTGACCTCGATCGCCTGCTGGCTCATGCAGCTCCGCATCCGGCGGCTCGACGCGATCAACGCCTGAAGCATTTTCAGGTCATTTTTTAGATTTCTCTTCGATCTCGTGCAGCAGCGCGGCGTAGCCCTTGATGGCGCCGGCGGACGGCGAGGCGATCTGCCGGTACACCAGCACGAAAGTCACGAAAGCGGCGCCGGCGATGAAGACCAGCGGATGGAAGAACCAGCCGACCCAGGCCAGCGCGAAGTAGTACGTGCGAAAACCGCTGTGAAAGCTGGTGACGGCGCTGTTCAGCACCACCGACATCTGGTTGCCCATCGCGTCGATCGCCGCCGGCGTCAGGTGATCCCTGAACGGCGCCGCGCCGATCAAGGCGAGGAAGTAATTGTATTGCAGCAGCGCCCAGGTGAACCGATAGAGGCCATAGACGAACACGCAGACCAGACCGATCAGCTTCACCTGGAACAGTTCGATGGTCGTGTGGGTGACGAATTTGCTGGTGATCGAGATGTGATAGGCCGTATCGGCGTTGGTGAGCACGCCCAGCAGCGCGACCACGATCAGCAAGGTCGCCGAGCAGAACAAGGCGATCGAATTGATGGAATGGCCGGTCAGGATCGAATCGATCACCCGGTCCTCGCGTTCCAGGTAGCGCCGCATCCAGCGCGCGCGGATTTCGCGCATGCGAGCGTTGAGCAGCCGGTCGCCGACATGGTCGGCGTAGCGCGAGTAGGCGATCATCGCGACGAAGAAGGCGATGAGCGCCAGCCAGTCCAGGACGCTTGCGTTGAAGACCATCGCGTCCGGCGCCCTCCGGCCGCCTAGCGCCGCTTGAACCGATCGGCGAAGCAGCGCTCGAAGAACTCGTAGATCTCCGTGCTCATCGCCTCGAACTGCAGGGCAATGCTCTCCCCGGGAATCGACCTGATCACCTTGACGGCGATCTTCATGCGGAAGTCGGTGGTGTTGTCCTTGGCCTTGATGGAGATGTGCACCGTCTCGCCGGCCGCGCGCTCGCCCGAATAGCCCTCGATCAGCAGTCCGCCCAAGGACCAGTTCAGCGTCTGATAGGTGACGTCGTCGAGCCGCACGGTGAAGATCGGCAGAGGCAGGCGCCGGTCGCGCCGCCGTTCCGCGCCGCGCACGTTGCTGAAACCGGTGGTGTAGGATGTCATGCTGCCCCCAATCCTTGCGGCGGCCAGTCTAGCAGAGTGCCGGAATCCTGTCTGCCGCCGCCACCGGCGGACTGCGGCCTCAGAACTGGCTGTTGAGGACGGGCGAATCCGGGCCTTCGATCGCGCTGGCGGGCCAGATCGCGACCCAGCGGTCGCGCGCCACGCCGCGGAACATCGGCAGGGCCGGCAGGCGCAGGGGCGAGCCGTCGAAATAGGTGACGATGGCTCCGGCCGGATGGGCGGCGGCCCAGCGGGCGGCCTCCACCCGAGTCGGCAGCGGCTGGGGCGCCATCTCCAGCCGGCCGGCGAAGTCGAACTCGCCGCGATAGTGCGAGAAGACGGCGACCGAAAGGCCGGCGTCCTGAAGCTGCTTCATGCGGCTCGCCACCGGCGTCAAATCGAAGAACGGCCGCAGATTGCCGTCGAACTCCAGATTGAGCGAGGTCATGAGCAGGGTCGGCAGGATCGCGACCTGCAGGGTGCGCGACAATTGATGGCTCGGCGACAATTGCGCCAGGATATAGCCGATCACCAGCAGCGACAGGCCGGAGATGAGGCCGATGCCGCCCAGCCAGATCGGCAGGGGCGAGCCGAACACCTGGCGCCAGACCGCATCCAGATGCGCGGTCGGCACGATGTTCATCAGGAAGAAGATGAGGCCGACGAACAAGGCGAAGAAGCCGGGCACGACGGCGTGGAAATCCTTCGGCTTGATTTCCTGGGTCGCCAGCAGCCGCGCGCCCAGCAGCGACAGCGACAAGACCACCGGCAACAGGCCGACGAGCTGCCAGCCGGAAATGAAGCCGGCCAGGAATGACGCTCCCAGGAAGGCAAGGCACAGGCGGAAGCCGACGCCGACCGTCTCGCGCAGATGGCGGCTGAGCGCGCGCCACAGCGTCTTCCAGCAGATCCAGGGATAGAGCGCGACCGGCAGCAGCAGCAACGTCCAGGGCGCGCCGCGCGAGGCTTCGGTGGCGGGATCGATCCAGCCATTGCCGAAATAGAGCAGCATCGGCGTGCTGCCCAGCTCGCGCAGCCACAGAAAGGCCGGCAGCAAAGCGAGCGCGCTGATGATGGCCCCGCCCAGCAGCCACAGGATGATGCTGCGGTCCTTGCGAGTCGCCTCATCCAGCAGCCAGATGCCGATGGCGCAGAAGCCGGGGACCAGCGCCCAGCTCCAGCCGCCGGCCATCACCGCCAGCGCGGCGGCGGCCGCGCTCAGCAGCCAGCCTGCAATGGTGCGGAAAAATCCGGGCCGCGCCATCCACAGCCCGCTCAACGCATGGAAGCTGGCGAGGATGAAGGGCAAGGCCAGGGTCTGTGGCTCTACCATGGTCATGGCGACCGCGAAGGCACCGACGCCGGTCAGCAGCAGCCGCGCGAAAATCGGCGTCGCCGCGCGGTGCGGCCACAGCACCAGGGCGGTGCGTCCGATGAGGAGCACGGTCGCGAGGCCGGCCAGGGCCGGCAGCAGGCGGGGCCACCATTCACTGACCCCGAGGACCCGCCAGCCGCCGAGAATCAACCAGTGCAGCAGGGGCGGAATTTCAGGTGCGCTGTGACCATTGCGCAGCGGCACCAGCGTGCCTTGCAGATGCATGTGCCAGGCGGAGGCGAGCGTCTCCAGCTCGATCGGCGCCGTGGTCGGGCGCCAAGCCAGGGCGCCGAATACCAGCACGCCCATGAACAGGAACGGCGCCGTTCGCGACAGTTTCTGCAGGAACGGGGAAAGGAACGTTTCCTCGGGCAGCGCCTCGGCCGTCATCGCGCCGCGCCCGCTTGCACGAACCAGGACATATCGTTCTTGCTGCCGACCGCCAGACTCAAGTCCATCACCTCGCTTTGAGCCTAGCATATCGGCGCCATCGCGCTCTAGGAAGCGGCCCGAAGCGTGGCTACAATCCGCGCCCGTCGAGCCCATTTCAACTTGCCATAACTGGGGAGTCCATCTTGTTCGACCATCTGATCGACCGTGCGGCGGACGCCGTCGAGATCGTGCCGCTGCGCGCCCAGCGCCTGGAAGCCTGGGTCAAGCGCCAGCCGCAATCGGTTGGCCAATGGGTGCGCTCCGCCGCTTTCGCCGCCAAGCCCGGCAGCCACTGCCTGGTGCCGAATGCCGAAGGCGGCCTTGCCCAGGCGCTGGTCGGCATCGAAGAGGGGCTCGACCGCTGGTCGATCGCCGCGCTGCCCGCGGCGCTGCCGAAAGGCGACTACCGGCTCGCCGACCAGGTGGATGGCAATGAAGCCGAGGCGGCCTGCTTCGCCTGGGCGATCGGCGGCTACCGGTTCCAGCGCTACAAGAAGCGGGATGGCGAGCTGGCGCGCCTGGTCTGGCCGGCCGGCATCGACCGCGCGGCGATCCGCCGCATGGTGGCCGCCCTGACCTTAGTGCGCGATCTCATCAACACGCCGGCCGAAGACATGGGGCCTCAGCATCTGGCGGCGGCGGCGAAGGACGTCGCCAAGGCGCACAAGGCGAAGTTCAGCGTGATCGTCGGCGACGATCTGCTGAAAAGGAACTATCCCGCCATCCATGCGGTCGGGCGCGCCGCCGCGCGGCCGCCGCGGCTCATCGATCTTGCCTGGGGCAATAGCGGGCCGCGTTTGACGCTGGTCGGCAAGGGTGTCTGTTTCGACAGCGGCGGGCTGGATTTGAAGACCGCCGGCGGCATGCTGATGATGAAAAAGGACATGGGCGGCGCGGCCCTGATGCTGGCGCTGGCGCAGATGATCATGGCAGCGGGGCTGAAGATCCGCCTGCGCCTGCTCATCCCCGCGGTCGAGAACGCGGTCGACGGCAACGCCTACCGGCCGCTCGACGTCATCCGCACGCGCAAGGGCATCACGGTCGAGATCGGCAACACCGATGCGGAGGGCCGCGTCATCCTGTGCGATGCGCTGGCGGAGGCGCACGGCAGGAATTCCGGGGACAAGCCCGACCTCATCCTCGATGCCGCAACTTTGACCGGCGCGGCGCGGGTCGCGCTCGGCCCCGATCTGCCGGCCCTGTTCTGCAACGACGACGACATCGCCGACGCGCTGCTGCGCCATGGCAAGGCGGAGGACGACCCGCTGTGGCGCATGCCGCTGCACAAGGGCTATCGCCGCATGCTCGACAGCAAGGTCGCCGACATCAACAATGTCAGCGACGGACCCTATGCCGGCGCCATCACCGCCGCGCTCTATCTGCAGGAATTCATCGACCCCGGCATGCGCTGGGCCCACATCGACACGTTTGCCTGGAACAATCGCGACCGCCCCGGCCGGCCGGAGGGCGGCGAAGGGCTGTGCCTGCGCGCTTTGTTCGCCTTCGTCTCGGCGTGGGCGCAGCCGAAGAAGGGCAAGGGCGCCATCATCGCGCCGAAGGCCGTACCGCGGCAGAGGCCGCTGAAGCAAAGGACGCGGCGGCGCAGATAATCGCACCACCTCCAAGAACATCCGTCGGAGACGCGGCTTCCCCCTCCTTACCTCCCCCGTCTCGGGGGAGGGATTCGAGAGAACGGGATTTTTGTGGCTTGGTCGCGCTAGTACCCGCGCTCTCGATCGACCACGTTCTCCAATGCTTCACCCGCTTCGAACTTTGCGATCTGCCTGGCGATGCGCCAGGCGGCGGAGCGGGGGTCGGTGATGCTGGCATTATGCGGCGTGATGTAGAGCCGCTCGGTCGACCAGAAGGGGTGATCGTCGGGCAGCGGCTCGGTCTCGAACACGTCGAGCGTGGCGGCCACGATCTGGCCCGACGCCATCGCCGCCGACAGATCGGCTTCGACCAGGTGCCCGCCGCGCGCGGCATTGATGATGCTGGCGCCGCGCGGCAGTTGCGCGAACAACGACGTGTTGAGGATGCCGCGCGTCTCCGCCGTCAGCGGCAGCAGGCAGACCAGGATCTCGGTCTTGGACAGGAACGCGGGCAATTGATCGGGCCCAGCGAAACTCTCCACCTTCGGCAGCGACTTGGGCGAGCGGCTCCAGCCGCGCACCTGGAAGTCGGACTCCACCAGCTTTGCCGCCGCCGCCGCGCCCAGCTCGCCCAGCCCCAGGATGCCGATGGTGCGGTCCCACGGCGCTGGATAGGTGTGCGGCCGCCAAGCGGAGCAGCTTTGCGCCGCCTCCAGTTCCCACACCTTGCGGTGGTGGAACAAGCACTGCCACAGCACATATTCGACCATGCCGCGGGTCAGCTCCGGCTCCACCATGCGCACCAGCGGCACGTTTCGCGGCAAGGCGGGATCGGCCAGCAGGCGATCGACACCGGCCCCGAGGCCGAAAATGATCTTGAGATTTTTCATCGCCGGCCAGATGCCAGGCGCCGCTTTCCAGGCGAGGCAATAGGGCACGGTTGCCAGATCCTGGCCCGGCTCATAGGGGCGGAAGTCGATCTCCGGCGCGATCTCGGCGAACGCCCTGGTCCAGGATTCGTTCCGCTCATCCGCGCCGACGAACAGCAGGGTGCGGCTCATTGCCGGATCGCCTCCAGGTGCGCGACCTCCATGTGGAGCGCGGCGGCCAGCAGCGCCTTGGTGTAGGCCTCTTGCGGCGCTTCGAAGATCTGCTGAGCGGTGCCTTTTTCCACGATCTTGCCGCCCCGCATCACGACGACGCGGTCGCTCATGGCGCGGATCACGCGCAGATCGTGGCTGATGAAGAAATAGGTGAAGCCGTGCTTCTTCTGCAGATCGCGCAGCAGGTCGACGATCTGCGCCTGCACCGACATGTCGAGCGCGGAGGTCGGCTCGTCCAGCAGGATCAGCTTGGGCTTGAGGATCAGCGCGCGCGCGATCGCGATGCGCTGGCGCTGTCCGCCGGAGAATTCGTGCGGATAGCGGTGGCGGGTCTCGGGATCGAGCCCGACCTCCGTCAGCGCGGCAACCACCGCCGCGTCGCGCTCATCCTCATCCTTCATCAGGCCGTGGACGTCGAGCCCTTCCGAAACGATCTCGCCCACAGACAGGCGCGGCGAGAGCGAACCGTAGGGGTCCTGGAACACGATCTGCATCTCGCGCCGGATCGGACGCAGATCGCCGCGCTTCAGCTTCTCGATGTTCCGCCCCATGAACAGGATCGGCCCCTCGGACTGCACGAGCCGGAGCAGGCCAAGCGCAAGGGTGGTCTTGCCCGACCCCGATTCGCCGACGATGCCGATGGTCTCGCCCTGGCGCACGTCGATATCGACCCCATCGACCGCCTTCACGTGACCGACGACATGGCGGAATACACCGGCCTTGATCGGGAACCAGACCTTCAAATCCTTGGTCGACATGATCTCGGCGCCGTCGGTCACCAGTTCGCCCTTCGGCTTGGGCTGGGCCGCCAGCAGGTGCCGCGTGTAGGGATGCCGCGGCGCCTTGAACAAGGCTTCGGCGTCGTTGCGCTCGACGATCTCGCCGTTCTGCATAACGCAGACCTCGCGCGCCATCTTGCGCACCAGCGCGAGGTCGTGGCTGATCAGCAGGATCGCCATGCCGAGGTCGCGCTGCAGCTCCTGCAGCAGCTTCAGCAATTGCGCCTGGATGGTGACGTCGACGGCGGTGGTCGGCTCGTCGGCGATCAAGAGGTCCGGCTTGTTGGCAAGCGCCATGGCGATCATGACGCGCTGGCGCTGCCCGCCCGACAGCTCGTGCGGAAAGGCGCTCATGCGCTTCTCCGCATCGCGCAGCTGCACCAGCTTCATGAGCTCCAGCGCCTCCTTGCGCGCGGCCTCTTTGCCGAGGTCGCGGTGAAGGGTGAGGGTCTCGACCAACTGCCGCTCGATCCGGTGCAGCGGGTTGAGCGATGTCATCGGCTCCTGGAAGATCATGGATATCTTGCCGCCGCGCACCTTGCGCAGCTTCTCGGGCGAGGCCGTCATCAAGTCCTCACCCTGGAACAGGATGCGCCCCGACGGATGGCTGGCGGCCGGATAGGGCAGCAGCTTCAGGATGGAAAGGGCGGTCACCGACTTGCCCGAACCGGACTCACCGACCAGCGCCAGCGTCTCGCCGCGCTCGATCGAAAAGCTGATGTCGCGCGCGACGACCCGGCCGCGGAACGCGACGGAGAGATTGTCGACCTGGAGCAGAGGCGTCGAATCGGCGCTCATACCGTGGTTTTCCTGGGATCGAATGCGTCGCGAACGCCTTCTCCGATGAAGATTAGGAGCGTGAGCAATGCGCCGATCACGAAGAAACCGGTGAAAGCGAGCCAAGGCGCCTGCAGATTCTCCTTGCCCTGCTGCAGCAATTCACCGAGCGAGGGCGAGCCTGGCGGCAGGCCCAGCCCCAGGAAGTCCAGCGCCGTCAACGTGGTGACGGACCCGCTGAGCGTGAAGGGCAGGAAGGTCAACGTCGCCACCACGGCGTTTGGCAGGATGTGCTTGGTCATGATGCGCCAGTCGCTCATGCCCATGGATTTGGCGGCGCGCACATACTCGAAATTGCGCGCGCGCAGGAACTCGGCGCGGACCACACCGACGGGCCAGGTCCAACTCACCAGCAGCATGATGCCAAGGAGAGTCCAAAAGCCGGGCTCGATCACGCTCGATAGAATAAGGAGTACGAAGAGAAACGGCATGCCGCCCCAGATCTCCAGGAAGCGCTGGAACATCAGGTCGGTCCACCCGCCGTAGAAGCCCTGCACTCCGCCCGCCAGGACACCGATGATCGTGCTGATTCCCGTCAGCACCAATCCGAACAGGACGGATATGCGGAACCCATAGATGATGCGCGCCATGACATCGCGGGCCTGGTCATCCGTGCCAAGCCAATTGATGCCGTCGGGCGGCGTCGGCGCGGGGCCGGGGAGATTGGCGATGACTGTATTGTAGCTGAAAGGAATCGGCGGCCAGAGAGTCCAGCCCTTGGCGTCGATCGATTGCTGGACGAACGGGTCGCGATAGTCCGCTTCCGTGGTGAAGGTGCCGCCGAAGGTCGTCTCCGGATAAGTCTTGAACACGGGCGCATAGAGCGATCCGTCGTAATACACCAAGATCGGTTGATCGTTGGCGATCAATTCCGCGAACAATGTGAGCAGGAACAGCGCCAGGAAGATGATGAGGGACCAGAAGCTCCGCTTTCTGCCGCGGAATACCAGCCAGCGCCGCATCGTGAGCGGCCGCACCCGGATTCCGAGCAGGCGTGGCGCTCGTGGGGCCGATCCCGCGACGATATCCGTCATGCGGCGCGCGCCTCGAAATCGATCCGCGGATCGACGAGCATATAGCTGACGTCGCTGATCAACTGGGTCAGCAGGCCGATCAAGGTGTAGATATAGAGCGTTCCGAACATGATCGGATAGTCGCGGTTGAGCGTGGCCTCGTAGCCGAGCAGTCCCAAGCCGTCGAGCGAGAAGATGATCTCGGCCAGCAGCGCGCCGGTGAACAGGATGCCGATGAAGGCGCCGGGAAAACCCGCGATCACGATCAGCATTGCGTTGCGGAACACGTGGCCATAGAGCACGCGGTTTTCGGTCAGGCCCTTGGCGCGCGCGGTGACGACATATTGCTGATTGATCTGGTCCAGAAACGAGTTCTTCGTGAGCAGCGTGAGGCCCGCGAACGCCCCCACCAGCAGGGCAGTGATCGGAAGCACCAGATGCCAGAAATAGTCCAGCACCTGCTGCCACCACGGAAATGTATCCGCGTCCGGCGAGCTCAAGCCCTGCAGCGGGAACCACTGGAAATAGCTGCCGCCGGCGAACAACACGATCAGCAGGATGGCGAACAGGTAGCCGGGAATTGCCGTGCCGACGACGATGACGGTGCTGGTCCACACGTCGAATGGCGAACCGTCGCGTACGGCCTTGGCGATGCCCAGCGGGATCGATACCAGATAGACGATCAAGGTCGTCCATAACCCAAGCGAAATGGAGACCGGCATCTTGTCCAGGATCAGATCCACAACCGGCCGCCCCTTGAAAAAACTCTGGCCGAAATCGAACGTCGCATACTCCTTCATCATCATCCAGAAGCGCTCGGTGGCCGGCTTGTCGAAGCCGTACATCTTCTCGATCCGCTTGACGAGTTCGGGATCCAGCCCGCGCGCACCGCGATACTTCGTGATTTCGCGGGAACTGGTGACGTCCTTGTTCTGCGAGCGGATCAGATCCGACTGGTTGCCGGTAATGGCATTGGTGGCTGAGTTCGCAGTGCCTTTGATGGTCGCGAGGGTCTGTTCGACCGGCCCGCCGGGCGCGAACTGAACGATGGCGAAGTTGAGCACCATGATCCCGAACAGCGTCGGGATAATCAGTAGCAAGCGTCGGATGATGTAAGCGACCATGGGATTTGATCGTCGCCGGTTCTAGGACTTGCGCCGGCGTCGGCTGAACAGGTACGCGACGATGACGACAGCGACCGCGGCGACACCATAGATGATGGGGGATCGGCCGCGATCAGCGGGCTCCGTGGCGGCCGGCGTTGTTGGCTCCGCCGGTTGCGCGGCGGGCTGCTGCGGTTGAGATTCCGGTGTTGTTGCTTGCGCCTCCGCCGCTCCAGGCTCGGCGGTCTTCAATGCTTCAATCGTTTTCGCCTTTTGCGGATCGATCCACCAACCGCTGGTTCCGGGGCTGAAGAGCGGGTCGGGGCGGTGCGCCGGCTGCGAGAATTTGTCCCAATATGCGATGCGAAAGGCGGCCAGATGGAAGTTCGGAACTACGAAATAGTTCCATTGCAGCACGCGATCGAGCGCACGGCAGCGGATGATGAGATCCTTTCGGCTTGGCGTATGGATGACGAGGTCGATCAGTTTGTCGATCGCCGGGTCCTTGATGCCGGCGAGGTTCCGGCTGCCCTTCTCGTCCGCGGCGGCCGAACTCCAGAACTCGCGCTGCTCGTTGCCCGGCGACAGCGTCTCGCCCCATCCACTGACCACCATGTCAAAGTCAAATTCATCGCTGCGCTGCTCGTATTGCGACGCGTCTTGCAGCG
>DASYRS010000016.1:0-8864 GCA_036004205.1 Dongiaceae bacterium | reverse complement strand
TGTCTTCAATCTCTATTCCAATGCCTACACCGAAACGACCATCTTCAATGTCCTGTTCCTGTTCTACCTGTCGCCGATCTGGAGCATCCTGATCGCGCGCTTCTGGCTGGGCGAGCGGACCGGTGCCGCCCGGCTTGGCTGCGTGATCGTGGGGTTGGGCGGCCTGGTGCTCATGCTCAGCAGCGGGGGCGGTTGGCCCCTGCCCCGCAACCTCGGCGACTGGATGGCCCTGGCGTCGGGCGTCCTGTGGGCCTTCGTCACCATCCGTATCCGCAACAGTGCCGAGTTCGGTGCGATGGCCAATTCGGCGGCCTTCTTCCTGGGTGGCATCGTCCTGGCGGTGCTGTTCGCCGGGCTTCTGGCGGGCGACCAGATTCCCGCCCGCCAGGCGGTCAACGTCGCCTGGCCCCTGGTCGTGGTCGTCGCCTGGGTGTTCTGGCTGCCCTCGCAATTCCTGTTGTTCTGGGGCGCGCGGCGCATCAGCCCGGTGCGCACCGGTATCCTGCTGATGACGGAGCTCATCAGCGGCGTCATCACCGCGGCGTGGCTCAGCGGCGACCCCATCACCTGGCAGCAGGGCCTGGGCGGCGCGTTGATCCTGGCCGCCGGATTGGGCGATGTACTGACCAGTCGTGAGCGCCCCCCGCCGGCACCCATTCCGGTGCGGGTTGCCCAGGAATGAAGTCGGCGGCCGCCGCTCCAGATTCCGAAAATCTCATGCGCCGGGGCATGAAAGCGATAGACAACCATACCCGGCAAGTCGCTACTCTGATGCCAAGTCGGAATACCGACATAGAACACGTATCAAACAGGGAGAAGGTGCAATGATGAAATGGCATATGGGCTGCCTGCTCTCAGGCATGCTGACCGCGTCGCTGTTTGTTGGCGGAGCTTCCGCCGCCGAACTCGGCGCCAAGGACGAGACCATCAAGCTCGCGATCAACGAATGGACCGGCCAGCATGTGACGACACACATCGCCGGCCAGTTGCTCGAGAAGCTGGGCTACAAGGTCGAGTACGTCACCGCCGGCAACTATCCTCAGTTCGAAGGCCTGTCGGACGGCTCGATCAGCGCCACGCTGGAAGTGTGGATGAACAATGTCGGCGACATTTTCCCAAAAGCGCTGGAGTCGGGAAAGATCGCGGACATCGGCCAGCTCGGCCTGCAGACCAAGGAAGGCTGGATCTATCCGAAATACATGACGGCGGTCTGCCCGGGCCTGCCCGATTGGAGCGCTCTGACCAAGCCCGACTGTCTGAAGGCGCTGGCATCGCCCGAGACCTTCCCCAACGGCCGGCTGCTCGACTATCCGGCGGATTGGGGATCGCGCGCGGCCACCATTGCCGCCGACAACAATCTGCAGCTGACAGCGGTACCGGCCGGATCGGAAGGCGCGCTGGTGGCGGAGCTGGAATCGGCGGCTGCCGCCAAGAAGCCGCTGCTCATGATGTTCTGGGCGCCACACTATGCGCTGGCGGAAGTCGACGTCGATTGGGTGAAGCTACCGCCCTGCAAGTCGCAGGAGAATGAGCACTGCATCAATCCGCCGGAAGTGCACAAAGTGGTGTGGAAGGACTTCGCGGCCAAATGGCCCGCCGCCTTCGCGTTCCTGGAGAAATTCCAGATGGACGCCGCGCAGCAGCAGACGATGATGCTGGCGATCGACAAGAAGGGCGAGGACATCGATGCGGTGACCAAGGCCTGGATCGACGCCAATCAGGCGACCTGGGAGCCGTGGGTGAAGGCCGCCGGCTCCTGATGCAGCCATTGTAATCTGACGTGCTGAACTCGACGCTGTTCCGCGCTGGAACGGCGTCGAGCCTTCTTTGGAGCCCTTCGCGATGATCGAGGCTGCGCAGCAGCGCCCTGTCAAGCTTTCCTGCCACGCCCTGTGGAAGGCGTACGGCCCGCACGCCGATGACCTGGGCCGCGACCTGTTCGGCGGCAATCGCGCGGCCGCTTGCGACCGGTTGCGTGGGAGCGGTCATATTCCGGCGGTGATCGACGCCAACTTCGTCGTCCATACCGGCGAGATCTTCGTCATCATGGGCCTGTCGGGATCAGGCAAGTCCACCCTGGTGCGCTGCCTGTCACGCCTGATCGAGCCCAGTGCCGGGCAAGTGCTACTGGACGGCGAAGATTTACTGGCCGCAAACCCGCAGCGCCTGATCGAGCTCAGGCGGCGCGAAATGGGCATGGTGTTCCAGCATTTCGGCCTGTTGCCTCACATGAACGTTCTCGACAACGTCGCCTTTCCCCTGCGCGTGCAGGGCCGGCCGACGCAGGAGCGCTACACGCGCGCGCGGGAGATGATCTCGCTGGTCGGGCTTGAGGGGCGCGAGCAAGCGTTTCCAAGCCAGCTCTCGGGCGGCCAGCAGCAGCGCGTCGGCCTGGCCCGTTCACTCGCCGTCGGTCCCGCTCTCTGGTTCCTCGACGAGCCCTTCTCCGCGCTCGATCCGCTGATCCGCCGCCAGATGCAGGACGAGTTCCTGCGGCTGCAGCGCATGTTGAACAAGACCATCATCTTCATCACCCACGACATGCAGGAGGCCTTCCGACTGGCCGATCGGATCGCCATCATGCGCCAGGGCGAGATCATCCAGATCGGCCGGCCGGCGGACATCGTGCGCGAGCCGGTCGACGATTACGTCGCGCGGTTCGTGGAGGATATCCCGCTGGTGCGGGTCATGCTGGCCAAGGACATCATGCAGCCGGTCAACGGCAGTGGCGCTGCCGATCCGGTGGCGCCGACTGCCACGGTCGAAGATCTGCTGGCACGCCTGGCCGGCGGCGCCCGTGGATTTCGCGTGGTCGATGACGGCGGCGATGCCCTAGGCGCCATCGATGCCGCCGCCGTGCTGTCGATCGTCGATCGCGACCGGCAGAGGCGGCGATGACCGCGCTCGCCGGCGATCTGTCGCGCCGTTCGCGCCTCGATCCCGGCCTCGGAATCTGGTTGCCCGTGATAATCTTCGTGGTGGCGTGCCTTGTGTTGCGTGGCACGGCGCCGTGGCTGTCGCTTTATCCGCCGGATTGGGTGCTGCCGATCGCGCCCGCCATCGATGCCGTCAGCACCGCGATCACCGAATTCGTCAAGCCGACCTTCCGCTTCATCGCCTGGCTGCTCGGTTGGCCGATGCGCGGCGTGCAGGCGGTGCTGCAATGGGTGCCGTGGCCGGTGATGATGATCATGATCGGCGTGACGGCGCTGCGGGCCGGCGGTCGCGCGCTCGCGCTGTTTGCCCTGGGCACGCTGCTGTACATCCTGGTTGCCGGCTATTGGCACCAGAGTATGAACACCCTGGCCCTGGTGCTGCTGGCGGTGCCGATGTCGGTGGCGGCGGGATTCGCGCTCGGCGTCGTGGCGCATCGCGTGCCCCGGCTGCGTGGTGCGATCGATGTCGTGCTCGACGTCATGCAGACCATGCCGGCCTTCGCCTATCTCATTCCATTGCTGCTGCTATTCGGCTTCGGTCCGGTGGTCGGGCTGATCGCCAGCGCGGTCTATGCCATTCCGCCGATGGTGCGCAACACGCTGCTCGGGCTGGAGCGGGTGCCGAGCGACATCAAGGAATCCGGGCTTATGAGCGGCTGCACGCCGCGTCAGGGATTCTGGCTGGTGGAGGTTCCGACCGCCATGCCGCAGATGCTGGTCGGCATCAACCAGAGCACCATGGCTGCCTTCAGCATCGTCATCATCGCTTCGATCATCGGCGGGTTCGAGGATATCGGCTGGGAGGTCCTCTCCTCCATGCGCAAGGCCGCGTTCGGGCAGAGCCTGCTCTCCGGCCTTGTCATCGCCTTGCTGGCCATGGTGATGGACCGCATCACCCTCGGCTTCGCGGGGCGCGGCGGTGCGGCCAACCGACCCGCCTGGCTCACCTGGCGAAGGTTCTGGGGGATTGTCGCCGCGCTGTTTCTGGCGGCGGCGTTCATGCATGTGACGGGACTCGTCGACGTACTGCCGCTAAATGAAAAACGCGGTCTGATCGACGCGGAGGCGATGAACAAGTGGGTGCTAGGCCTGGTTGCCGCCTATGCCAACCCGCTGGAAACCTTCAAGAACAACGTGCTCTATTTCTTCATCCTGCCGCTGCGTATCGGCATGGTAGGCGCGGTGACGCCGCTGTCCTGGGGCATCGATCTGACGCCCACGGTGATTGCGATCTATGTCCTGATCGTCGGACTGGTCGCGACGGCGCTGGGCCGGAGCTTCGGCTGGCGCGCCGTGTTGGCCATGATGGCCGCCGGCACATTCTTTTTTTTCGGCTTCTCGAGTTTTCCGTGGCCGGCCTTCATCGCGCTGGTGACGGTGCTGGCATGGCGCTGCGCCGGCCCGGGTGTTGCCGTATTCTCCCTGCTCAGTTGTCTGTTCATCCTGGTGCTGGGCCTGTGGCAGCCTTTCATGCAGACCGCCTATCTGTGCGGCCTGGCCGTGCTGCTCTGCCTGCTGATCGGCGGCCTGATCGGGCTGTGGGCCGCGCACAACGATACGGTGTCCAAGATCGTGCGCCCGATCAACGACACCTTGCAGACCATGCCGCAATTCGTGTTCCTGATTCCGGCGCTGATGTTCTTCAAGGTCGGCGAGCTGACCGCGCTCATTGCCATCATGCTCTACGTCATCGTGCCGCCGATCCGCTATGTGGAGCACGGCATCCGTCATGTGCGGGTGGACTGCATCGAAGCGGGCCAGCAATGCGGCTGCACGCCGCTGCAGCTCCTGTTCCAGGTGAAGCTGCCGCTCGCCATGCCGGTCGTGATGCTGGGCCTCAACCAGACCATCATGGCGGCTTTGTCCATGGTGGTGATTGCGGCCATGGTCGGGACCAAGGACCTGGGCCAGCAGGTCTATATCGCGCTCGGCAAGGCGAATGCCGGGCTGGGCCTCACCTCCGGCCTCGCGATTGCGCTGGTGGCGATGATGGCGGACCGCATCATCCGCGGCTGGGCCGCCCGCCGGCAAGCGCGCGATATCAGCGCTGCGTGAAGCATGGCGCGCCTGAAGCTTCATGTCCTCGATCTAGGCCGGCTGCGCTTGCGATCCAGCGTGCTGATCGCCAGCGGGCCATCGCCCTTCCCCGATCGCGTGGAAGTGCCGGTCTCCGCCTACTGCATCGACCACCCCGGCGGGCGCGTGCTGTTCGATACCGGATGCCACCCCGACGCGATGGGACCGAACGGCCGCTGGTCGCCGGAGTTCCAGCGGGACTATCCGCATCTCGGCGGCGAGGAATGTACCCTGCCCCACCGCCTGGAACAAATCGGGTTGGGGCCCGATGATTTTCGCTACGTCGTCCTGTCCCATATGCACAGCGACCACGCCGGCTGCGTCGAGTTCTTTCGCAAGTCGCAGCTCGTGGTTCACACGGATGAATTCGCCGCCGCGATCGCGGCCTATCGGGCGCGCGACGAGAGAGCCTATGCCTGGAAGGATACGGCGGCCTGGATCGACGACTCGTTGACCTGGCGCCAGGTGTCACCGGACGAAGGCGATCTCACCATCCATGACGAGGTCCGGATTCTCAATTTCGGCCGCGGCCATTCCTTCGGCATGCTGGGGCTGTCGGTGCAACTTGGTGGCGCGGGTACCATCGTTCTCGCGTCGGATGCGATCTACTGCGCCGAGAATTTTCAGGAACCGGCGGCCCTTCCAGGATCGCTACGGAACGCGGCCGCATACAAGAGGACGCTGAGCAGGATCCGCCGGCTGGCCGACGACGGCGCGCAGGTCTGGTTCGGACACGACCCGCGCCAGTTCGCGACCCTGCGCAAATCGGCAGAGGGTTGGTACGAGTAGGCTCGACCGCTACCGGTCCGGCACGATCGCTTCGGCCTCGATCTCGACTTCGTAGTCGCCGATCAGGTTTCCCGCCTCGACCAGCGTGTTGGCTGGAAGCGTGCCGCCGAAGACCCGGCCGTGGGCGCGGGCTACAGGTTCCCAGTTTGCGGCGTTCCGGACATAGATCCGGGTGCGAATGACATCGTCCATCGATCCGCCCAACGCGGAGATCGAGGCGGAGATCTTGTCCAGGATGTAGGTCGTCTGTGCCCCGGCATCGCCCGGCGCCACGCAACGATCGGACCCGTGGGTCGCGGTCGTGCCGGAGACGCAGATCCGGTCCTTGACCCTGACGGCGCGGCTGTAGCCCGCGATCGGCTCCCACACGCTGCCGGACGATGCGCGCATCCGGCCGGTGCGGTTCGGCATTGGCTCGGCCTTGAAGACGGACGGGATGGCGCTGAGATGATGACTGAGATCGCCGGAGGCCGTCAGGTACGGCGGCTTGCGATATTCATCGCCGCAATCGCCGGGGATCGGCTTGGTCGCACGAAAGGCTGAATCGAGCCGTGCCTTGTCTTCAGTATCGAGCGCGAATCCGAAGATCTTGAGATTGTCGGCGCGATGCTCGCTTTCGGTGATCCGCGCGCCGATGATCGCGGCGCCGACCGCTTCGTGATCCAGCACCCAGCGCGTCGCGACGTTGGAGGTCGACACACCATGCTTTTTCGCGATCGCGCCGGCCGCCGACAGAATGCCCTGAAAGGGTTCCCACCCGCCGGCGGCATCGATGAAGCGCTTGTATTTGGAGCGGCTCCAATCGGGCATGGACGATGGCTCGGGCCGGCCGAGCCACTTGTCGGAGAGAAAACCGCCGCACAAGGTTCCATAGGCCAGCAACTTCACGCCGCTCGTCCGGCACAGATCCGACAAGGGGCCGGCGGCGCGCCGGTCGACCAGCGAGAATGAAATCTGGTTGCTGATGATTGGAATGCCGTCGGCGAGCGCGAGCGCCAGGTGCGCCGCGTCGAAATTGGTGACGCCGATGGCGCCGATCAGCCCCTCCTCCTTGAGGCGTTTCATCTCATGCATCGCGTCGAGCCAGGCCGGGTGCTCGAAAGTCCACCAATGGAACTGCAACAGATCCACCTTCTTGACGCCCAACCGGTCGAGCCGTTCCTGCACGCCCCGGCGCACGATGTCGGCCGTCATCGGCCCAGGCTCCGGGCACCATTTGGTGAAGGCAACCGGGCGTCGCCCGCTCTCAGGATAGCGCGCGAGCAGCCTGCCGGTGATCAGTTCGGCGCTGCCGTAATGGTCGGCCATGTCGAAGGTGTCGAAGCCGCCCTTGGCATAGGCTTGCAGCGCGTCGGCCCCGCGCTCGAGATCGAGCGGAGTGCCGTCTTTCTCGAGATCGGCGACCTGCCACAGCCCGCAGATCAGGCGGCTGACGGTCAACCCGGGTCCAAGATCAGTGCGCTGAGGGACGTCTTGCACGCGTGGACTCCTTTTAATCGTCAGCCAAGATAGCGAGAGATCACCTGAACCTCGCCCAGGATGCCGCGCGGCCGCAGCAGCAGGATCGCACAGAGCGCGACGCCGATCATCACAATCTGCAACGCGGCCGCTCGTGCCTGCTGATCCGGCGGGAAGATAGCAGACACCGCGCTGGCCGAGAGCGCCCAGATGCCCCAGACCACGATCGCGCCGAGGATCGCGCCGCGATTGTTGCCCGAACCGCCGACGATCAGCATCGCCCAGACCTGGAAGGTCAGCGTCGGCGAGTAATTATCGGGCGCGATGAAGCCGATGAAATGCGCCTGGGTCGCGCCGGCGAGGCCCATGATCGCGCCGCCGATGGTGAACGCCTGCAAGCGGAAGCGGACCGCGCTCTTGCCCAAGGCCAGCGCGGCAGCCTCATCTTCGCGGATCGCCCGCAGCACCCGCCCCCACGGGCTGCGGAGCAGCCGTTCGAGCGCGAGATAGAGCGCGATCACCACGGCCGCTAGAACGGCGAGATTGAGCAGGCCGAACGCCAGCGGGTCGCCGGCCAGATTGCCGAAGGGGCGCGGAATGAAGCCGATTCCGAACGGACCACCCGTCACCGGTTCCAGATTGAGCAGGCAGAGCTGGGCGGCAACGGCAACGCCGAAGGTGGCGATCGCGAGGTAATCGGCGCGCAGCCGGATGGTCAGGGCGCCGACCAGCAGCGTGACCACCGCCGTCGCCAGCGCGCCGCCGATCCACCCGACCGGCATCGGCAGACCGAACCCGCCGAGGCGCCCGGGCGCATCCGGCGTGGTCAGCAGCGCCGAGACATAGGCGCCGACCGCCACGAAGCCGGCGACGCCGACATTGAAGAGTCCGGTCTGCCCCCATTGCACGTTGAGGCCGAGGCAGATGATCGCAAAGGTCAGCGCCATGGTCAGGAAAAAGGCGCCATAACCGGCCAGATCGAGGATCATTGCGGCCTCCCGAACAGACCTTGCGGACGCAGCAGCAGGATCGCGACCAGGATGACAAAGGCGACGGCCGCCCGCCACTCCGCACCGACCAGCTGCACCGTCAGTGCTTCGGCGAGCCCCACGATCAGACCGCCGAGCATGGCGCCCGGCACGCTCCCGATCCCGCCGAGGATGGCGGCGGCGAACAACGGCAGCAGTAGATCGAGCCCCATCTGCGGCCGGATCTGCACCAGCAGCCCAGCCATGATGCCGGCGATGCTGGCCAGCCCCGCGCCGAGGACCCAGACCATGCGGATGACCTTGCGCACGTCGATGCCGACGACGCCCGCAAGCTGCTGGTTCTCGCTGACCGCGCGCATGGAGCGTCCGATCGCCGTGCGGGTCAGCAAAAGGTGGATCGCGACGACCAGCACCGCTCCGACGCCGATCGACAGCAGCTGGTCCGGGGTTGCGCGCAGGCCACCACCCAGGCGCAGCGCGATCTGCAGCGCGTTGGTGAAGTAGGCCGGCTGCGAGGTGAAGATGAACTCGAGCAGGCTACGGAGAGTCAGCGCCGCGCCGAAGCTCGCCATCACCAGGATGATGATGCTGCCTCTCCGCGCCCGCAGGCGGCCGA
>DASYRS010000015.1:0-5487 GCA_036004205.1 Dongiaceae bacterium | reverse complement strand
GGTTTGGCTGGTTCATCGATCCGGACGGCCGGAGAGTCGAGCTGTGGGAACCCGCCCCGATCGACGAGAGCAGCTCTTAACCACCTGTCGGCGGCCTGTGCGGCCGATCACAGACGGCCGGCCCCCGGCCACCTAGATTCTCCCTCACGCCTGATTCGCGGACTGCGCGCCGAACCGGGCGGTTTGCGAGGGGTGTCATGCTTCGGTTCCTGGGTTTTGCCACGCTGGTGCTGATCGCGGTTTGTCTCGCCGTCAGCGCATCCATCGCGCTGGCTGACGACGGCCTCGCGCCGTCTGCCGCCACGGTTCAGGACCGGGCCGTCGAGGCGGTCGATCCTGATCGCCGGATGATCGACGACTCACTCGTCTCCATCGAAGACGTCTACGAGTTCGACTTCGCCGTCAAATCCGACGCCGAGCCGAACCCGGAATATGACGAACCTTCCGACATATTGGAAATCTGAAAATGACCAAGTCATCGATCAAGATCGTCCGGCCTTGGCCGGCCGAACAGCCGCGCCCGCCGATTGTGCACCGGCAGGAGCGCGCGACCCCGGCGACGCCGGAGCCGGCGAACACTCAGCGCCCGCCACGGACGACCGCATCGGCGGCCTGATCGGCCCGGTAGTCCCCTCGGACGCTTCACTATTTTTTCACTCTGGCTCCCTAGGTTCGGCGGCAACGATCAGGCCAACTGAGTGTCGCTTGGAGCCCGGAGCATGAAGCGCCTACTGACTACGCTTGCCAATCTGTCCATCACCAAACGCCTGGTCCTGGTCAATATCACCAGCCTGGTTGTCTTGGGCGGAGCGCTGTTCGGCATCGCCTACAGCCTGGTCGCCGCCGAGATGGAGCACCAGGGCGTCGAGCGGCAGGAAACCAGCATGCGCGTCGCGTGGGAAGTGCTCTCCAAGGTCGGGCAGCCGTACGCCGTCAAGGACGGCAAGATGTATGCGGGCGACGTCCTGCTGAACGAGAACTTCGCGGTCGTCGACCGGGTGAAGGAGATCGTCGGCGGCACCGCGACGATCTTCATGGGCGACACACGCATCACCACCAACGTGATGAAGCCGGACGGATCCGGCCGCGCCATCGGCACCCAGCTCGCCAAGAATGCCGCCTACGAATCCGTCCTCGGCCAGGGCAAGCCGTTTCGCGGTACGGTCGACATCCTGGGGCAGACCTTTTTCACTGGCTACGACCCGATCAAGGACGAGACCGGCAAGACCATCGGCATCCTCTATGTCGGCGTGAAGAAGTCGGACTTCTTCGCGATCGTCGATCGGCTCCTCACCAATTTCGGGATCGCATTGGGCGTCGCGGTCGTGCTGCTGACCGTCGTGGCGATCTTCCTCAACAAGATGGCGCTGAAACCTCTGGCCCGCGTTCGCCAGGCGCTGGAAACGTTGATCGCCGGCAACCGCTCGGCGGATCTGCCCTATGCGCAACGCTCGGACGAGATCGGGGTCATCGCGCGCTCGCTCGTCACCTTCGGCCAGAGCATGGCGGAGAACGCGACCCTGCAGGCGCAGCAGGCGGCGGCACATAAAGCGGCGGAAGTCGAGCGCAAGAAGCTGCTGGAAAGCCTGGCCGCGACCTTCACCGATTCCGTGGGCAAGCTGATCGGCGATCTTGCAAAATCGGCCGGCGCGATGCGCGGCGATGCCGAATCCCTGTCCAGCGCCTCCCAGCATCTCTCGGAGCTGACATCGCGCGCGACCAACGCGTCCGAACGCGCCTCCGGCGGCATCGAAAGCGTCGCCGACACCGCCAGCGCTCTATCCAGTGCGATCGCCGGCGCGGTCGGCCAGGTGTCCGACACCTCGAACGCCGCCCAACAGGCGGTCGGCAATGCCGAGCACACCAACGAAATGGTGAAGACCCTGGCGGCCGCGGCCAACCGCATCGGCGAGGTCGTGCAGCTCATCAACGACATCGCCTCGCAGACCAACCTGCTGGCGCTCAATGCCACCATCGAAGCCGCACGCGCCGGCGATGCCGGCAAGGGTTTTGCCGTGGTAGCGAGCGAAGTGAAGAAC
This sequence comes from Dongiaceae bacterium, assembly GCA_036004205.1. Taxonomy (GTDB): domain Bacteria; phylum Pseudomonadota; class Alphaproteobacteria; order Dongiales; family Dongiaceae; genus Dongia_A. The sequence goes on along the minus strand of DASYRS010000015.1, from coordinate 3,448 downwards.
CTCGCCAACCAGACCGCCAAGGCGACCGAGGACATCCAGGCCCAGGTTCAGGATATCCAGGGCCAGACCGGGGGCGCGGTCAAGGCGATCGGCACGATCGCGGAGTTGATCGCCGACATCAGCCGCAAGGCGGCCGACGCCGCGGGCTCGATCGAGCAACAGGGCGGCGCCAGCCGCGCGATCGCGCAAAACGTCCAGGATGTCTCGCGCGAAACCAACACCATGAACGCCAGCGTGCAGGAGCTGTCGGAATCGGTGCGCAGCACCGCCACCGCCTGCCGACGCCTGCAGGAAACCTCAGGCCGCCTGCTGTCGCAGATGGACTCGCTGAACGGCCTGGCGCAGGACTTCGTCGCGCGGGTGCGGGCCGCGTAGCCGGCGCGCCCGCTAGAACCAGCCCTGCTCTTCCATCCTCGGCTTCAGCAGCTCGACGATCGCCTCGGCGGTGTCTTCGGCGCCTTTTCGCACTTTGCTGTTTACCGTGCGAACGACGCCAACGCCGGTAGCGACCGATGCCGCGGCGGCACTACCGGAGACGGCGGCGCCGACCGGCAACGTGGCGGCGAGGCCCGGCGCCTTCGAGCTCTCGGCGCTGACTTCCGCCTCGCCCAGCAGTTTCGTGCGGCCGTTATCGAGGTGATAGGCCTGCGCCAGGACACGCACTTCGGTGCCGCCCACGCCGAAGCCGATGATCAGCTGCGCCGCCGCGTTGCCTTCATCGATGGTGAGGAATTGGCCTTCGATCGTATAGGCATCGTCGTTCTTCGGCGGCGTTCCGCGCCAACGCACGGCGGGCAGCCCCAGCTCCTGCAATTCCGCCACCAGCTTGGCCGCCAGGACGTCCGCGACCTGGTGCTCGATCTTGTCACGCTTCGGGGTTTCGTTGGGGTCGTCGACCGCTCCCGCCAAACGCGGCGCGGCGGCGCTGCCGTAAGCGACCTCGGCGGGCGCGACGGCGAAATCGTAGACGTAGATCGCTTTGGGATAAGGCAGCTTGGTGTCTTCGGCGCGCTCCTGGGTGACTTCGGTCTTGGTCGAGGCGCATCCGGCGAGCAGCAAGAGAATGGCCGCAAGCGGCATCAATTGGCGCATGATCATCCCCCGTTTATGGTCAACTGAATAATAGATGATACTTCCAGGCTATGCCCGGCCCGCCGCGCTCCTTCTCTCGGGTTCGTCTTCCATCACGGCGTTGGGGCCGGCGCGCTCGCGGCGCGGTGTCTTGCCGAAGAAGTCGCGGTAGCACTTCGAGAAATGCGAAGCGGACACGAAGCCGCAGGCAAGCGCGATATCGATCACCGACATATTGGTTTGCAGCAAGAGCAGGCGCGCGCGGTTGAGCCGCAGCTCCACGTAATAGCGCGCCGGCGAACGGTGGAGATATTTGGCGAACAGCCGTTCCATCTGCCGGCTGGAGAGGCCGGCCGCTTCCGCCAGTTCCTGGCGGCTCAGCGGCTCCTCCAAATTCTGCTCCATGAGCTGGATCACCTGGATCAGCTTGGGATGCCGCACACCCAGCCGTGCCGTCAGCGCCATGCGCTGATGATCGTGGCGGTCGCGGATGCGCTCATGGATGAATTGCTCGGACACCGATGCCGCCAGCTCGTGCCCGTGCTGCTGCGAGATCATGTTCAGCATCATGTCGAGCGCGGCGGTGCCGCCAGAGCAGGTGAAGCGATTGCGGTCGACCTCGAACAATTCCGACGTCGCCTCGATCTCCGGGAAATTCTCCGAGAAGCTGGCGAGGTTCTCCCAGTGGATGGTGCAGCGATAGCCGTTCAGCATGTTGGCGCGCGCGAGGATGTGACTGCCGGTGCAGAGCGCGCCGATGTCCGCGCCCTGCCGGTCGGCGCGCCGCAAGGCCGCGAACACGTTCTTGTCCTCGTAGAGGTGGCCGTCGATGCCGCTGCACAGCACGACGGTCTGATAGCCGCCGATCTGGTCGATGCTGCCTTCGGGCGTCAGCTCGATCCCGTTGCTGGCACGCACCGGCTTGGCGTCGGGCGAGAACAGCCGCCAGCGATAAAGCTCCTTGCCGCTCGCCCGGTTGGCGAGGCGCAACGGCTCGATGGCGGAGGTGAAGGCGATCATCGAGAAATTCGGCACCAGCAGAAAGGCGATTTCCTGCGGCAGCTTGCTCGGCTTGGCTCCAAACATGGGGCGCGAAACCCTCTAAGGCGCCGGCCTCCCCAAGAAGCCCACGGCGCGATCTGAAAAGTCGGTGCCGTCTATAGAACATATCGCCCGGCTTGTCGCTAGGAGTTTTTCGGTCCCAGGCGGCCCGGAGAATGCAAGCCTAGCGCTGCCTTCCGTGCTTGACCGGGCCCGGGAATCCTGGGGAAATCAGGCCCTCGCCGCCGCCGGATTCCCTCCTCCCATGAAGCAGACCTACTCGATCTTCTCCCTGGTGCGGAATGCGCTCAGCTACCACCAGGATTGGCAGGAGGCCTGGCGCAGCCCCGACCCCAAGCCGGAGTACGACGTCATCGTCATTGGCGGGGGCGGTCACGGGCTGGCGACCGCCTATTACCTCGCCAAGGAGCATGGCATCACCAACGTCGCGGTCCTGGAAAAAGGCTGGCTGGGCGGCGGCAATACCGGGCGCAACACCACCGTCGTGCGCTCCAACTACCTGTGGGATGAATCCGCGCATCTCTACGAATTCTCCCTGAAGCTGTGGGAGAACCTGTCCCAGGATCTCAACTACAACGTCATGTTCTCGCAGCGCGGGCTGGTCTCCCTGGCGCACAGCCAGCATGAGATGCAGGCCCTGCGCCGCCGGGTCTACGCGATCAAGCTCAACGGCATCGATTCCGAGTTCCTCACTCCCGCGCAGCTCAAGGAGTGGTGCCCGATCATCCATGTCGGGCGGGATGCGCGCTATCCGATCGTCGGCGCCAGCCTGCAGCGCCGCGGCGGCACCGCGCGGCACGATGCCGTCGCCTGGGGCTTCGCCCGCGCGGCAGATGCTCGGGGCGTCGACATCATCCAGAATTGCGAGGTGACCGGCCTCCGGATCGAGAATGGTCGCGTCACCGGCGTCGAGACCACGCGCGGGGCCATCGGCGCCAGGAAGGTCGCCATCTCGGTCGCCGGCCATTCGGGCGTACTGTGCGCCATGGCGGGCTTCCGGCTGCCGGTCTCCAGCCACGTGCTGCAGGCGCTGGTCTCCGAGCCAATCAAGCCGGTGCTGAATACCGTCATCACATCGGGCCTGGTCCACGTCTATGTCAGCCAGTCCGACAAGGGCGAGCTCGTCATCGGCGCCGGCATCGACGGCTACAATTCCTACGCCCAGCGTGGCTCCTTCCACGTCATCGAGCATCAGAGCGCGGCGCTCCTCGAGCTCGTCCCGATCTTCAGCCGGGTCCGGATGATGCGGAGCTGGGGCGGCATCGTCGATGTCTGCCCCGACGCCTCGCCGATCATCTCGAAGACGCCGGTCGAG
>DASYRS010000014.1:0-8669 GCA_036004205.1 Dongiaceae bacterium | reverse complement strand
GGTCCTGGAACTGGCGCAGGAACGAATTGCCGATGACATTGCTGAGCCGCGCGAAGAAGCGGTCGCATAGATCGGCATATTCACCGATCTCCGGCTCGGTCTTGCCGGCGAGGATCTCCGCCAGCCGCTGCTTTACCGCGTTGAGCTCGGCCAGGTCGTCCTTGGACAGCGAACGCGGAGAAAGCCGCCCGATCAAGGTCGCCAGCGACATGCGCAGCTCGTAGATGTCCTGCAGTTCGCGCTCGTCGACCTCGGTCACGCGGATGCCGACGCCGTTCTTCACCTCCACCAGCCCTTCGACCGCCAGGCGGTGCAGCGCCTGGCGCACCGGCGTGCGCGAGATCTCGAATTCCTCGGCGATCTCCGCCTCGGTCAGGCGGCTGCCCGGCGCATATTGCCGGGTCGCGATGCGCTGGCGCAGGACATCGTAAACCCGCATGGAATTGTCGCCATGGCGGGCCGGCGCATGACGCTGGGGCGTTATGCCGCGCCCAGGGTTGCCGGATGCGCTGCCGGCTGGGCTGCCGGCCGTTTCCGCCCCGGCAAGCCTTTTTGCGCGCTTGGTGGTCATGGCATTGCGGCTCCCTCAACGGCCGCTCATAGCAGGGCCCAGGGGCCGAAGCCAGAAATTAACCGATCGGCCGGGAGAATGGGCCCATGTCTGTGCCATCCACGCGCCGCGGGTCGGCGGCCAATTCCGAGCAGGACCGGATCGCCGCTTTCGCATCGGCGATCCGGAGCGACGTGCTGCGCCGGCTGGTGGCGCATTGGCAGCGGATGCGCGGCGACCGGCGCATGCCCGCGCGCGCCGATTTCGATCCTTTGGATGTGCGCTTCGCGCTCGGCTATATCAGCCTGATCGAGGCCCGTCGCGATCCGGTGCGCTTTTACTTCCGGCTCGACGGCACCAAGCAGGTCGATCTGTTCGGCGTGGACTGCACGCGCCGCTATCTGGACGAGGCCATGCCGAAGGAGCACGTGGCGATGGCCGTCGCCTCCTATAGCGACGTGGTGGAACATGCCGCGCCGCGCTATCACCAGCGGCAGATCGCCTTCCATCAACGGCTGATCGACTATGAAGTGGTGATTCTGCCGTTCTCGAACGATGGCAAGCAGGTCGATCTGCTGATGACAGGGATTGTCCCCGATCGCGCGTTATAGGACGCCGGCGTTGGCAAGCGGGGCAGGTGTGAGGAATGTCACTTTCAGCATCGCCGAAGAAAGGCCATACTGGAGTGTGGTTTTTGGGTACCAGGGTGGCCGCGATCACTGACTTGTGTCTGTCGCCGGCCGGCCGGCCCACTGATATTGGTCGCGGGAAATCGGGGCGCCCCGCGGGGTAGCGCCCCGTCAACGTAGAGAGGATGAGATGAAGAGGCTTTTGACCTTGGCGGTGGCGACGGCGACCCTCGCGGGTTGTGCGCAGACTTACCAGCCGGTGGTCGATACGAAGGGGCACGATACCGCCCGCTATCAGCAGGATCTGTACGAGTGCCGCCAGTATGCCGAGCAGGTGAGCCCGGCCGGGCAAGCGGCGGTCGGCGGCCTGGGCGGCGCGGCGGCGGGTGCGGCGCTGGGCGCCATCACCGGTGCGCTGGTCGGCGGCGTGAGCGCCGGCGAGGGCGCGGCCTTTGGCGCCGCCACGGGTGGCGCGGTCGGCGTCGGCACCGGCGCCTATAAAGGCGTCAACGAGCAGCAGCAGGTGATCGACAATTGCCTGCGCGGCCGCGGCTACAACGTCCTCAACTAAACTCAATCCGATCAAACGCTGGACCCCGGTCGCCCATGGCGGCCGGGGTTTTTCTTTGCGGCGGCAACATTTCGTTAAGGCGCCCGCCGATAGCCTCCTCCGCGCATTTCTCGGCGAAATTCACGCCGGCAGGAACGATCCCATGGGCCGCATATTCATCATCGCCGTGGCAGTCGTGATGGGAGCGCTGGGGTTTTGGTATCTCGTCCCGGCCATCTCGCTCGCCACGGTCGGTTCCGATGCGCCGGCTCTCACCGATGCTCCCGGCGAGGCGGAGGAATCGGTCAAGATGGCGCTCTTGAATGGCCCGATGAGCCAGGAGGAGCGACGGGCCCGCGCCGAGCAATTGGTCGGCGAGCCGCTGAAATACCTCACCGACGACGAGGTCCGCAGCCCCGCCTGGTTTACGGAGCATGGCGTGGCCGAACTCGAGCGCGCGATGGATGAATGCTTCCTCATGACCGATCCCGATCTCCACCTGCGGCATGTCTTGGAAACGTCCGGCCGCCCGCTCGAGGACATGACCGATGCCGACAAGCTGGCCATGCTGAAGTCGATGCAGCCGACGCTCAGCCAGCTGCACAACTGCGTCAACGCGCAGCGCGCATACGCGGCGTTTTTCGACGCCAAGGCCGGCCTCTGAGCTGATCTGGCCTGCGACGATCCTTGGGTTGCGGTGGGCGCGCGATTCTGTATGTTCCCGCTCATCCGAGCTGGAGTGCTGCCCCATGGACCTTTCCAAGATCAAGACCGGCGAGAACCCGCCTTACGATGTGAACGTGGTGATCGAGATTCCGCTCGGCGGAAATCCGGTCAAATACGAGCTCGATAAGGCGTCCGGCGCCATGTATGTGGACCGGTTCCTCTATACCGCGATGTTCTATCCCGGCAATTACGGCTTCATCCCGCACACGCTGGCGGCGGACGGCGACCCGATGGATGTCATCGTGCTGGGCCCGACGGCGGTGGTGCCGGGCGCGGTGGTGCGCTCTCGCCCCGTCGGCGCGCTGATCATGGAGGATGAAGCGGGCGGCGATGAGAAGATCATCGCCGTGCCGGTGGACAAGCTGCATCCCTATTATACCAATGTCGGATCGTACCGCGATCTGCCCGAAGTGCTGCGCGAGCAGGTGCAGCACTTCTTCACCCACTACAAGGACCTCGAGAAGGGCAAGTGGGTGAAGGTGACGCGCTGGGCCGATCCGGAGGAAGCTTGCGAGCTGATCCGGCAATCGATCGCCGCCCACAGGAAGGACTGATCCTTGTTGCCGCGCGGTTCCGTTCAGGCGCTGTCGGGCTTTGTCCGCGCGGCGGCACAGGCGGAGCGCGCGGAGCTCAGTATTGAGCGCGCTCTGCCGGGCGATGCGGCGCGCGCGCACTATCTGGTCACGGCGGACATCGCCGGCGGACCGCTGGCGGGACGCCACGCTCTGGTCGTGCGCGGGCAGGCCGAAGATCGCGATGCCAGTCTTGCCAGCGCGGAAGAATTCGCGATCCGGCGCGTTGCATTCGGCGCGGGGCTTGCGACGCCGGAGCCGCTGTGGCTCGAGCCGAACGGCGACGTGCTGGGCAAGCCTTTCATGGTGCTGCGGCACGCGGTCGGCGCGACCGAGGCGGCGGCGTTGCAGCGCGATCTGTCGGCGGAGGAGGGCGACCGTCTCGCCTATCGCCTGGGCCAGGAGCTGGCGCGGCTCCATCGCATCGGGATCGAAGGTGCGCCGGCGGAGATCGCGTTCTTGGCCCATCCTGGCGCCGATTGGGCGGAGCGGCGGGCCGCCGATTGGCGCGCCGCGTTGGATGGCATCGCGGCGCCGCAGCCTTGCTTCGAATGGGCGATCAACTGGTTCGCCGACCATGCGCCGACGATCGAACGCTTCGCGCTGTGCCATCGCGATCTGCGCCTCGGCAATTTCGTCGCCGAGGGCGGGCAACTGGTCGGCATCCTGGATTTCGAGCAGGTTGCCTGGAGCGATCCGATGGAGGATCTCGGCTGGCTGTGCGCGCGCGGCGCCCGACTTGGCTCGCCGGAACGCGAGGCCGGCGGCATCGGCAGCCGCGAGGCGCTCTATGACGGCTACAAGGATGTCGCCGGCCACGACGTCGATGACCGCCGCGTGCGGTTCTGGGAGATCGCGGCGGCGCTGCGCCAGGGTATCGCCGCGCTTCAGCGCGCCGCGCGGCCGGCCGGCGATGCGGAGCAGGGGCTCGGCGCCATGCTGACCGGCCTGCAATCGATCGAGCCGGAATACGATCTGTTGCTGGAGATCGAGCAATTCGCGACGGAGAGCGCGTGATGGCGAAAGATCCGTTGCTCCCGTCGGGCCCGGCCGCATTGCTCCAGCGCGCGATCGAAACCTTACGCGCGCGTGTGCTGCCGCACACTGTCGAGACGTCGGACCATGATGCCACGCTCGCCGCGCTGCGCGCGCTCGGCATCGTACAGGCGGAATTGGCGAGCGATCCCGCGATCGTGGGACGGGAACTGGCGGAGATCGAAGCATTGCTCGGGCGCGGGTTCGATGGCGACGCGGCCGCTGCGCGCCGCGCACTGGCGGACGCGATCCGCGCGCGTGCTTTGCCGGCCGATGGCCCGACGGAAGTGCGGCTGCGCGATCACCTGCTGAAAGCCACCGCCAATCGCCTGCGCCTCACCAACCCCAAATACATGACGCGGCGAAAGCGACGCGCGGAGTCATCGTACTAAACCTCTTTCGCAGCAAGCAGCTCCGCCAACCGGTCGTAGCTGGCGCTGGCGCCGGCCTCCATGCCGCTCTTCAGGAGCTTGTCGCGGGTTTCGCGGGAATCGTAGAGGGTGGTGGAGGTGAAGGTGGTCTTGCCGCCGCTCTCGACCAGCGTCGTCGTCAGCACCGACTCGCCCGGGAGCCACGCGACCTCGAGCCGCTGCGTATTCACCAGCCGTTCCGGTCGCGCGACCTCGCGATAGATGCCGGTCATGGTCATTTCCGATCCGTCCGGACTGCGCCACACATAGCGATAGGCACCGCCGACCCTGAGATCGATCTCGCACACCGGCATGGTCGCGCCCATGTTGCCCAGCATCCAGCGCTTCACCAGGGCGGGCTTGGTCAAGGCATCGAATATCAATGCGCGCGGCGCATCGAACACGCGGGTCAGGGCGATCTCGCGATCGGAGGGGGTCGTCACGGACAGAGTCTTGGTCATGGGCGTTTTCCTTTGCGCGGGCTGGCTTTCTTCTCGGGCGATTGAAGCTCCTCCAGCAAGGCATCGAGGCGCCGGAAGTTGCCCTCCCAGAGCTGGCGATATTCCTCCAGCCAGCCGCTGATATCGGCCAGCGGCTTGGCTTCGATCCGGCACGGCCGGCGCTGGGCATCGCGGCCGCGCGAGATCAGGCCGGCACGCTCCAAGACCTTGAGATGCTTGGAGATCGCGGGCTGGCTCATGGCGAACGGCTTGGTCAGCTCCAGCACCGAGGCATCGCCGCCGGCGAGCCGCGCCAGGATCGCGCGCCGGGTCGGGTCGGCGAGGGCGGTGAAGGTGGCATCGAGGCGTTCGGAGGGGGTCATTCAATAACCGAAGAGTTCTATAACAATATGGTTATGCACGATGCGAAGCGGGCCGTCAAGCGGGCTGCGCGGCCCTGGCCGCGCGTCCAGTTCGAGCTCGCCCTCGTAGTTGTGGTGCGGGTCACAGCGGCGGATTCGGCCCCTTGGCAGCCTCGGGCGCGCTCGGCTATTGATGAATTCGAGCGGTCGTCTCGGGAGGCGGGCCGCACCGACCTGGACCCAAGCGTCCGGAGTCCAAACCAAAGAGGGAATTGCCATGAAAGCGATGTTGAAAGGCGCATTGGTCGCCCTTGGCCTTGCCGCGACCCTGTCACTGGGGCTGCAGGCCGCGAGCGCGGCGAGCGATTCGCTGCTGCAGAAGATCCTCGACCGCGGCACGCTGCGCGTCGGCACCACCGGCGACTATCCGCCGTACTCGGAGCTCGACCAATCCAACAACACCTACAAGGGTTACGAGATCGACGTGGTGACGGCCCTGGCCGCCGATCTCGGCGTGAAGATCGAATTCGTGCCGACCACCTGGGACACGCTCGGCGCCGGCATCGCAGCGGACAAGTACGACATCTGCGCCTCCGGCATCACGATGACGCTGGAGCGGCTGAAGTCGGTGGCGTTCTCCGAGCCGTACCTGGATTCCCCGCTGGTGCCGCTGATCCTCAAGAAGGACGACGGCAAGTTCGCGAGCTGGCGCGACATGGACAAGGCGGGCGTGAAGCTGGCGGTGATGGCCGGCACCTCGGCCGAGGAATCCGCCAAGAAGAACTTCACCAAGGCGGAGATCGTCTCCATCACCGCGCCGGCGCTCGACTACCAGGAACTGCTGGCGGGCCGCGTGACGGCCGCGATCACCGATACCATCTTCATCAAGAAGGCGCTGGCGCAATACCAGAACGACTTCGCCGTGGTCGATGCCGACCACCCGATCGAAGGCCAGCCCATCAGCATGATGACCCTGCAGGGCGACCAGGTCTGGCTCAACTGGGTCAACACCTGGATCGACCTCAAGAAGCAGTCCGGCTTCTTCGACAGCCTGTTCCAGAAGTGGATTGCTGGGTGACAGACCCCCTCCCCCAACATGGGGGAGGGCTGGGGAGGGGGAAGCGAGCGAAGACTTCTTCCGATGGTGCGCCGGCTTCCCCCTCCCTAACCCTCCCCCGTTTCGGGGGAGGGGATTGCAGTCCGTCAATTGCGCTTCTCGCCTTTACCGCCCTCATCCTCTCCGGTTGCGGCAACTGGACGGCGTTGCTGCCGACCAATCCCAACGGGCAGAAGCATCTGTGGTTCCTGCTGTCGGGCATTCCGCTGACGCTGCTGATCTCGTGCTATTCGATCATCTTCGGCTCGATCATCGGGCTTGGCGGCGCGCTGATGCTGCGCAGCCGGCACCGGGCGCTGCGCTGGTTCGCGGCCGGCTATGTCGATTTGTTCCGCAAGCTGCCGCTCTATGTGGTGCTGCTGTGGATCTATTTCGGATTTCCCACCGCCCTGCGCGAAGTGCCGGACGAGATGAAGTCCCTGCCGATTATCTCCCTCTTCGCCAACATGACGGCGGTGACGGCGGCGACCGTCGGCCTCTCGCTCAATGCCGGCGCGTTCCTGATCGAGACCTTCCGCGCCGGCATCGAGAGCGTGTCGCGAGGGCAGATCGACGCGGCCTACAGTTTCGGCATGTCGCGCGCGACTGCCATGCGCCGCATCGTGCTGCCGCAGGCCTTGCGCCGCATGCTGCCGCCGACGGTCAACCAGTATATCTCGGTGGTGAAGGATTCATCGCTCGCCGGCGCGATCGGTGTGCTGGAGATCACGCGCCAGGCGACGCTGCTGCAGACGCAGATCCTGCACGCGCTGGAGATCTACACGTTCCTCGGCCTGCAGTATTTCGTGATCTTGACGCTGCTGACCTGGCTGTCGCAGTACCTGGAGCGCAAGTTCCCGCAATATAGTTGACGTGCGGCGCTACTTCGCCCCCAGCGCCTCGTCCGCGCTGCGCGTGAGGCCGAGGAGGGCGGCGCGGATGGTTTCGCAGCGCACGGTGCCGGCCTGCAGCAGCAGGTGCGTGACGCCGTCGTTGCGTGCGTGGAAGCGCACCAGCCGGGTTGCGAGATCGCCGGAGAGGATATCCAGCCGGTCGGCGTTGGCGGCGAACACCGTGGCGTTGGGCAGGCTGAGCAGGCCGTGATGCGATCCGGGGATCGGCAGGTCCTGGATCAGGCTGGCGGTGTCGTCATATTGCTCCTGCGCCGAATCCCGGATGGCGGAGACCTCCGCAAGTAGGGTGGCGGCGAGCACCTGGTCATCGACCGCGTCCTCGCCGTTCGCGACCGGGTCGCGCCGGCGCGCGAGCAAGGCGAGGCCGATGATCCCCAACACGGCAAGCAGCGCCAGCAGCGGCGCCTGTTCGATCCATTTCGGAATCGCGCTCTGCAGCAGTGCCGCCATGGGCGCCGGCGGCGGCACGGCGTCGCGCGGCGCCCAGACACCAAGCTTGCGCGTGCGGGCATCGGCCTCCTCTGTGTCGTAGCGCGCGGCCAGCTCGCGCTCCTCCGGGGTTGGCGGCGCGCCGACGCGATAGACCGAGGCGAGGCCTTGCGAGAGCATCTCCGCCGCGAGGTCGGTGCCGTCGATGGTGCAAATGGCGACCGATTCGTCGGTCTCGGTGCGGTCGATCTCGATGCAGACCACGTGCTGGCCGCCTGCCAGGCCGTCTAGGTAGAGCCGCGCATCGGGGCCGAGATTGGAGCTGATGTCCGGCGCGGCGATGCCGAACAGGCGGATCAGGCTGTCGCCGATCCTGAGCTCGTCGCCGTCGATCACCGTCGCCATGCCTTCGATGGTCTGGCCCATCGCGGGCGAGATCGGCCCTTCTTCCACTTCGCCGATCGGCACCGCCGGCGGTGCCGGGGCGACGTCGTTGTTCTGCGCGAAAGCGGCGCCGCCCAGGAGGCAGAACACGAGGGCGACGCAGGCGTGACGTGGACATGGCTGCATGAGCCTTGGTAGCGAAGCGGCGCCCAGGCGTCAAATCGGGGGCGTCAAATCGGGGGCGTCAAATCGCTCGGATGTGCCCGCGGGTCACTCGAGCCGGATGCCGGCCAGCTTCCACAGCGCCTGGGCGTATTTGCCGGCGGTGCCGGCGATGACTTGCGCGGGGATGCGCGGGCCTGGCGCCTTCTTGTTCCAATCCAGCGTTTCCAGGTAGTCGCGCACGAACTGCTTGTCGTAGCTGGGCGGGCTGATACCGACGCGATGCTCGTCGGCCGGCCAGAAGCGCGACGAATCCGGGGTCAGCATCTCGTCCATGACATAGAGCGTGCCGTCCGTGTCGGTGCCGAACTCGAACTTGGTATCGGCGATGATGATCCCGCGCTCGGCAG
>DASYRS010000013.1:0-1791 GCA_036004205.1 Dongiaceae bacterium | reverse complement strand
ATCCTTTCTTTCCCTGTGCGCTTCGCGCTGAGCACGATCAAGTCCATCTATCAGCAGGCCGGCGTAGAGCTGGCGCTGCCCGATCGCTCGCCGCCCATCCGCGGCGAGCAGGAGGTCGCCCATCATCGCCAAACGATACGGGCATTGGTGTCCGATTTCGCGGTGAACTGGGAGGAGAAGCGCGGCAAGGCGCTGCGCGACTATTATCGCGATCATTTCGGATCGCCGCTGGCGGCGTTTTTCCCGAGCCAGTATTCGCCCGCCGCCCTTGGGCCTGACGGCCTCCTGAAATCCGTGCCGACGGATGCGGCGGGCAAGTTCTTCCGCCATCGGATGAGCGAGCAATTCGCGGTGTTCCACCATGTGCCGCAGGGCAAGCCGATCGAAGACAACCCGCCGGACTTCGATACTCTGATCGACTTCCACCAGGCACTGAGTTCGCTCAACTCCTATCCCGAACTGCTGCGCGCGCTGGGTCTGGTATTCGACATCGAGCTGCCGCCGGATTTCCTGAAACCCGCAAGCGGGTTCGTCGGATCGCTCAGCGTGTCCGGCCTTCCTAACGCGGCCTGGCAGCTGCCGGCGACCGAGACGGTGCCCGCTCTGCCGCCGCTGGAGACGGCCTACGTGCTGGTTTCCAATGCCGCGCAGAACACCAATGTGTTCGCGACCGCGCCCGGCGCCCTCGGCCAGCTTAGCGATCAGATCGAGACCTTCGGCCTGCTCAACCTGATGCCGGGCCGCTACGGCCTGGCGCAAGTCGACATCGACGGCGCGCTGCACAAGGCCATCATGCTGTCGGAGGCTTGGCAGGATGGGAAGCCACATCCCGCCATCGCGGATCATCCCGAGGTGTTCGACGAGTCCGCGACCTTGCCGGCGTTGCGGTCTGGCGGCCTGTCGTTGTTTGCCGATGCCCGCGCGCTCAAATTGCTGGCGCGATTCAAGGACTCGAAGACGTTCAACGATGCGCTCGCTGCCAATACGCCGATCAAGCGCCCGTTCTACGCCGAGGATCTGATTCATGGTTATCGGCTGGACATCTGGGACTCCCATTCCAATGCCTGGCATTCGCTGCATCTGCGCGACGCCGTCTACCGGATCGGAGAGGAGACGTTCGCGACCGAGCGCGAAGAAGGGTTCACACAGCTCGCCGCCACCAAGGCTGCGCCAGACCCAGCCAACCCGCCGCCCGACGACCTCTACCTGCACGAGGCGATCGCCCGCTGGGCCGGCTGGAGCCTCAGCGTCCCGATGGTCGGCAAGCACTTGTCGAGCGATCCCGACCCCGACAAGGCGCTCGACAATCCGGCCGAGAACGCGCCGGCGACGCCGTTCAAGATGACGACGGAATTCCATGTCGCAAAAGGCACGCTCCCGGGCCTGCGCTTCGGCCGGCGGTATCGGCTGCGGGCCCGCGTTGTCGACATCTGCGGCAACAGTCTCCACGTCGACGACCCGCTGGCCGGGGCTTTGGCCAATTTCGGCTACGCCATTCCGGCCGATCCGGCGGGCTTTCCCTATCTGCGCTATGACCCGGTCGCGGCGCCGATCGTCGTGGCGCGCGACAGCCGCTGCATCACCGATCCGGGCTCTTCGATCGATCGGCTGGTGATCCGGACCTACAACAGCGATCCGTCGCTGGACGAGGCGGCGGCCGATCTCAACGCCAGCGACCGGCATCTGGTGCCGCCGCGCACCAGCGTCGACACGGCGGAGAAACTCGCGATGTTCGATGATGCGAGTGGCAAGCTCGTGAACGCCGCCGCGATGTACAACCTGATTGCAGCA
>DASYRS010000012.1:0-14994 GCA_036004205.1 Dongiaceae bacterium | reverse complement strand
CAGGGCTTCGTGCTGGGCGCGCGCGAGCTGCCCAAGGGCCGGGGCCTGCCGCCGACATTTTTGAACATCAGTCCGGAAGGCGGCTATGCCATCGGGGTGCATGTCACGCCGGTCGGGCTGAAGGCCGCGCTCATCAATCTTGCCGGCGAAGTGATCGGCGAGCGCCAGCGGGCGCTGCCGCAGATGCGTCCAAACCGTGCGTTCCGCGAGATCGGCAAGCTGGTAGCCGGACTGCGCCGGCTGCGACCGCGCGGCCGATTGCTTGGGATCGGGCTCGCCTTGCCGGGCCCGTTCGATGTGGATTCCATGAGCTTCGTCGGCCCAACCACCCTGGAAGGATGGAAAGGGGTGCCGGTCCGCGACGAGCTTGCCAAGCTGTCCGGGTTGCCGGCTTTCATCGAGTGCGACCTGGCGGCGGCGGCTTTGGGCGAGCGGCTCTACGGCGCGGGGCGCGATCTGCGCGACTTTTACTATCTTTATTTCGGCGTCGGTCTCGGCGGCTGCCTGGTGCATGACGGCGCGCCCTTGCGCGGCGCGTTCGGCAACGCGGGAGAGATCGGGCATCTGCCGCTGGTGCCGAACGGCGAGGCTTGCCCGTGCGGCAACCGGGGATGCCTTGAGCGCTATCTGTCGCTCGAGGCGCTGGAGCGCCGGTCCGCCAGCATCGGCTTCGACGGCTGGATCGCCGAAGCCGCGCCACTGCTGCGCTCCGCGTTGGTGACCATCGAGAACTTGTTCGATCCGGAAACGATCATCATCGGCGGCCTGGCGGAAGAGCCGGTGCTGACCCGGTTGCTGGCCGCGGCGGAGCCATTGGGGCATTCGGTGGCGGAGCGGCGCGGCCGGTCGGCGCCGCGCATCACGCGCTCGGGCGGCGGTACCAATGCCGTGCTGCGGGGTGCGGCGGCGCTGGCGGTCGCCGGGGTCCTGTCGCCGCGCTTCGGTTCGCTGTTCGCCCAGGACGAGGACGGCGACCCGCTGGCCCCGCCCGCCACCGGGACGGAGGCGGCGTGATGGCGGAGGAACCCCTGCTCCGGTTGGAGGCGATCACCAAGAATTTCGGTGCGATCCAGGCGCTGCGCGGGATCAGCTTCGAGATCGGCCGCGGCGAAGTGGTCGCGCTGCTCGGCGACAACGGCGCGGGCAAGTCGACGCTGGTCAAGATCATCTCCGGCGGGCTCGAGCAGAGCTCCGGCCGCGTGATCTTCGAAGGCGAGGAGCGGCGGTTTGCTTCACCAGCCGAAGCGAAAGCGGCCGGCATCGAGACCGTCTACCAGGACCTGTCGCTGTGCACCAACGTCGACGTCGTCGCGAACTTCTTCATGGGGCGCGAGATCGTGAAGCGCTGGTTCGGGATTCCGATCCTGCAGGAAGCGGCGATGGAGGCGGCGGTCGAGAAGGCGATGGCGAACGCCGGGACGCGCATTCCCTCGTTCCGCACCAACGTGGAGCATCTGTCCGGCGGCCAGCGCCAGGCGATCGAGCTCAACCGCTTCGTCCATTGGGGCGGCAAGCTGGTGCTGCTGGACGAACCGTTCGCCGCCCTCGGCGTCGAGCAGACCCGCCGCGGCCTTGCGATGATCAAGCGGATCGCGGCCCAGGGCATCGGCGTCGTCATCATCACCCACATCATGGCCCAGGCCTTCCAGGTGGCGGATCGCATCGTGGTGATTCGCCAGGGCAAGGTCGCGGGCGATGTGAAGCGGAGCGCGACCAGTCCGGACGAGGTCGTGCAGATGATCACTGGCGAGGCAATCGAAGGCCAAGCCCAACAAGCGTAGCTGCTGGCCTCACACGCCCGCAGTGCGCAAAACTAGAGAGGCAGAGGAGAAGCGAACATGAAACGTCTGTTGCGTAGCGTGATCGGCGCCGTGGCGATCCTTGCGGTCGCAATGGTGGCGCCGGCCTGGGCGGAATCGAAAGGCAAGATCTACTACCTGGTCCCGACCCTGCTGGACGAATTCCAGACCGAATCGGTCGCGGCGATCGAGAAGTTCCTGAAGGATGTCGGCTACGAGCCGGTGACGCTCAACGCCGACAACAAGACCGACCTGCAGCAAAGCCAGATGAACGACGTCATCAACCTGAAGCCGAAGGCGATTGTGCTGGCCGCGGTCGACTTCAACGCCCTGCAGCCCTCGATCGAGAAGGCGCGCGCGGCCGGCATCCCGGTCATGATCTTCGACCGGCAGATCACCGCGACGCAGACCGACTTCACCTCGGTCGCCGGCACGGTCGAGATCGGCTATGTCGCGGCGGGTGAGATCCAGCGCCTGCTGAAGGAGAAGAACGGCGCCGTCAAAGGCAAGGTGCTGCAGGTGCTGGGCGATCCGGCGGATCCTTATACTCTCGACATCCAGAAGGGCTTCGAGGAGCGGATGAAGGAGTTCGCCGACGTCAAGATCATCTCGCTGCCCGCGATGCAGTGGGAGGCGTCCAACGCCGGCACCATCGTCGCCGACCAGTTGCTTGCCAATCCGGACATCGACCTCATCTTTGTCCATGCGGCGCATCTGGCGGTGGCGGCGGTAGCCTCGCTGGAGGCCAAGGGCAAGAAACCGGGCGACGTGCTGCTGGTCTCGTCCAACGGTGCGCCGGTCGGCCTCGACCTCATCCGCAAGGGCTGGGAGCAGGTCGAAGTGGAGCAGCCGCTCTATGCCCAGGCCGCCGCGATCGGCATGTTCGCCGACAAGGTTGCCAACAAGCAGGAGCTCAAGCCCGGTAAATACAAGGTGCTCGGGCTCGAGTCCGAGCTGACCATCGAATCCTGGGGACCGAACCTCAAGATTCCCGGCGCGGCCATCACCAAGGAGAACGTGGACGAATCGCGCTTCTGGGGCAACCTGAAGGCTCCGTCCGAGCCGATCGCGCCCGTCGAGTGACCGGCGTGGAACAAGGCGCATGAACCACGACCAAGCAGCCTCCGGAGCAGCGCGCTCCGGAGGCGCCTCTTCAGACACCGCGCCCATGATGTCGCGCGACCGCCGGGCGTTGATCGAGTTCCTGCTCGACAATCTCGTCTGGATCATGCTGGCGATCGTGCTCGCCGTGTTCTCGATCGCGATCCCGAATTTCTTCCAGATCGGCATCTTCGCCAACATCGTCGAGCAATCGACCTTCGTCGGCGTAATGGCGATCGGCCTTGCCATCGTCATCATCGCCGGCAACATGGACCTGTCGGTGGAATCGACCGCCGCCCTGACCGCGATGGTGACCGGCATCCTGTTCTGCGCGCGCGGCATCGGTCTCGGCGTCACGCTGACGCCGGAATGGCTGGTGCTGCCGGTCTCGCTCCTGCTTGCGCTGGTCATCGGCGGCATCATCGGCGTGCTCAACGGGCTGCTGGTGGTGCGGCTGAAGATGAACGCCTTCATCGTGACCCTCGCCTCCTACATCTGGGTGCGCGGCCTGGTGGTCGCGATCTCCGGCGGCCGTTCGGCGCAGGATCTGGACCCGAACCTGCGCTTCATGGGCATCCAGACCGTCGCCTATATTCCCCTGATCGCGTGGCTGGCGATTGCCTGCTTCGCCCTGTTCACCTTCGTGATGGCGAAGACCCCGTTCGGCCGCCATGTCACCATGATCGGCGGCAATCCGGTCGCGCCGTTCCGCGCCGGCATCAAGGTCGATCGCCTGGTGCTCATCACCTTCGTGGTGGCAGGCGCGGTGGCGGGATTGGCGGGGTGGCTGCTCGCCATCCGCACCTCGGGCGCGACCGCCAATCTCGGCGTCGGCATGCTGTTCAACGCGTTCGCGGCGGTGGTGATCGGCGGCGTCAGCCTCAAGGGCGGCATCGGGCG
Organism: Dongiaceae bacterium; assembly: GCA_036004205.1. Classification (GTDB taxonomy): domain Bacteria; phylum Pseudomonadota; class Alphaproteobacteria; order Dongiales; family Dongiaceae; genus Dongia_A. Next base: position 11,194 of record DASYRS010000012.1, on the reverse strand, counting down.
CCTGCCGGGGGTGTATGCCGGCGTGCTGCTGCTGTCCTCGATCCATACCGCGATCAATCTGATGGGCCTGCCGGCGCATTACACGCAGATGATCCTCGGCGCCCTGGTGCTCGCCGCCGTGCTGATCGACACCGTCAAGCTCCAGATCAGGCAGAAGCTCGCATGAGACTGAAGGATCGCGTTGCCCTCATCATCGGTGCCGCGCGCGGAATCGGCGCGGGTATCGCCGAACGCTTTGCGGAAGAGGGCGCCAAGATCATTGTCGCCGATCGCGAAGAATCGGCCGGGGCAGCGACCGCCGCGCGGCTCGGCGGGCATTTCGTTCCGGTCGACGTCGCGCGGAGGTCCGATGCCGAGCGCGCCGTGGCGGTGGCGCTGGAGCGTCACGGGCAGATCGACATCCTGGTGCAGAATGCCGGCATCTATCCCTGGACCTTGATCGAGAATATCGAGCCGGAGGAGTGGGACAACGTCCTGGCCGTCAATCTCAAAGGCACCTATCTGGCGGCCCGCGCGGCCCTGCCGGCCATGAAGGCACGGACCTACGGGCGCATGATCTTCACCTCCTCGATCACCGGGCCGCGCGTCACCAGCCCGGGCCACGGCCACTATTCCGCCAGCAAGGCCGGGATCAACGGCTTCATCAAGGCGGCGGCGCTGGAATTCGCCGGCTACGGCATCACGGTCAACGGGATCGAACCGGGCAACATCCTGACGGAAGGCGTGCAGGCCGGCCGCAGCGCCGCCTTCATCAAGTCGATGCAGGACATGATCCCGCTCGGCCGCCTCGGCACGCCGCGCGATGTCGCGAACGCGGCGCTCTTCTTTGCGTCGGACGATGCGTCCTACATCACCGGCACGACCATTGTGGTGGACGGCGGCCAGACCCTGCCCGAGGGCGCCGACTTCCGTTTGAATCCGGAGTAGAGCGATGGACGGACGCCTTCAGGGCCGGGTCGCACTCGTTACCGGCGCCGCGCGCGGGATCGGGCTGGAGGCGGCGCGGGCCCTGGCACGGGCCGGCGCGCGGGTCGCGATCTGCGATATCGACGACAATGCTCTCCAAGCCGCGGCGGGCGAACTGACGCGGGAAGGCCTGGAGATCCAGGCAATGGAGGCCGACGTCGCAAGCCGCGGCGACATCGATCGCGTGGTCGAGGCATCGGTGGCGGCCTGGGGCCGGTTGGACGTGCTCGTCAGCAACGCGGCGATCACCGACGATACGCCGTTCGACTCCCTCACGCCGGAGCGATGGCGCAGGGTGATGAACATCAACCTGGAGAGCGTGCTGTACTGCGCGCAGGCGACGATGCCGCATCTGCGGCGGAGCTCGTGCGCCAGCATCATCAATGTGGCGTCGACGCAAGGGCTGCGCGGGCAGCCGAATTCCATGGCCTATGCGACCGCCAAAGGCGGCGTGGTCAACCTGACGCGCTGCATGGCGGTCGATTTCGGGCCGCTCGGCGTCCGCGTCAACGCGATCGCGCCCGGCTACATCGATACGCGCATGGCGCTCATGCATGGCAACGTGCATGAGCATCGGACGGACTGGTTCCAGGATGTCTTCATCAAGCACGGACGGCTGCCGCTGCGCAGGCCCGGCAAGGCCGAGGAGGTGGCGGGGCCGATCCTGTTCCTCGCCAGCGACGACAGCCGCTACGTCACCGGACACGTCCTCGTGGTCGACGGCGGACTGACCTGCACCTATTGAGGCGGCGCATGAACATCTACGAGCGGCGGGGCATCAGGACTTTGATCAATGCCAAGGGTCCGGCGACGCGGCTGTCGGGCGGGATCATGCGGCCGGAGGTGACCGAGGCGATGGCGGAGGCCGCCGGCCACTCGGTCGATATGGCCGAGCTGGAGGCCCATGCCTCGCAGGTGATCGCGGACCTGACCGGGGCGGAAGCGGGCTATGTCGCCTCCGGAGCATCGGCCTGCCTGCTGCTGGCGACCGCCGCCTGCGTTACGGGACTCGCGCCGGGCCGGATGGCGCGCCTGCCGGACACGACCGGCATGAAGGACGAAGTCATTGTCGTGCGCAGCCAGCGCAACTTCTACGACCACGCCGTACGCGCCGCGGGTGTCCGCCTGGTCGAGGTCGGCCTGCCCGACCGCTATGCCGGCGCCGGCGTTCGCGACGCGGAGCCGTGGGAGATCGCGGACGCGGTCACGGACCGCACGGCCGCGATCTTCTACGTCGCCGACCGGTTCGCCCGGCCCTCGCTTCCAGACACGGTAAAGGTGGCGCACGAGGCCGGCATTCCGGTGATCGTCGATGCCGCCGCCCAGTTGCCCCCGCAGGCCAATCTCCGGCGCTTCATCGCGGAAGGCGCCGACCTGGTGGCCTTCTCGGGCGGCAAGGCGATCAACGGGCCGCAGGCGACCGGCATCCTGTGCGGCCGCCGCGACCTGGTGATGGCCGCTGCCCTGCAGCATCTCGATCTCGACATCCTGTGGGAGCAATGGTCGCCGCCTCCCGCGCTGATCGACAAGGCGCGGCTGAAAGGCGCGCCGCAGCACGGCATCGGTCGATCGTGCAAGGTGGGGAAGGAGCAGATCGTGGGCTTGCTGACTGCGCTCGATCTGTTCGTGGCGGAGGGCGACGCCGCGCGTCACCAGCGCTGGCGCGCTTTGGCGGAGCGTCTGGCGGACGGCTTGAGCGGATTGCCGGCCTGCCGGGTTGCGCTGGAACGGACCGACAGCATCGAGGACGTGCCCATGGTTGCGCTCTCGCTTGCAAAGCATGGCGCGGCATCGGCGCTCGATCTGGTGATTGCCTTGCAGAACGGCACGCCATCCATCCAGGCCGATCCGGCGTTGTGCGATCGCGGCATCGTGGCCCTGAACCCGATGTGCTTGCAGCCGGCCGAGATCGAGCCGGTGATCGCGGCGGTCCGGCGACTGCTCTCGTCCTGAGATCTGCGGAAGGCACTGTTCGGAGGGGCTCAACCATTCGGCATGCTGCTCAGGCAGGCCAACCTCCCGCAGGAGCTCGGCAAACCGCTGATAATGTCGAGTTCTCGAAGCGGGCGCACACCGTCCGGGACGGCGTTGTCGTGGCCTTGAATAGCGGCTTCCCGCGAATCCGCCCAGCGATTGCAAGGCTTGACAAAGTCGATCTAAAGGAAAATAAATCATACACAAATGGATAAAGAGATGATGTAGGGGTCCTCGGTGCGGATCACGTCGATCGACGCGCGGGTATGCAATGCCGAAATGCGCAACTGGATCTTTGTCCGGGTGGAGACCGACCAGCCCGGTCTATTCGGCTGGGGCGAGGCCACGCTCGAATGGAAGACCCGGGCGGTGGTCGGCGCCATCGAGGATCTGGCGCCATTGCTGATCGGGCAGGATCCGCGCGACATCGAGCACTGCCAGCAGATCCTGACCAAGCACGGCTTCTGGCGTCTGGGCGTCGTCGGCATGTCCGCCGTCAGCGGCATAGAGCTTGCGCTATGGGATATCCTCGGCAAGTCGCTGGGCGCGCCGGTGTGGCGCCTGCTGGGCGGCAAGGTGCGGGATTATCTGCGCACCTATACTCACCTCGGCCTCGGCGACATGAAGGCGGTCTACGAGACCGAGACCGCGGCCGGCATCGTCGAGCGCGGGCGCATCGTGGCGCAAGCCGGCTATGATGCGGTGAAGGTGGTCTGCATTCCTTACACCCACTATGTCGCGGGCAGCCGCAACGTCGACAAGGTCGGACAAATGCTGAGCGATCTGCGCGATGCGCTCGGGCCCGATCTCGACATCATGGTGGATTTTCATGGCCGCCCGGCGTCGGTCAATGCGGCAATGGACTACATCCACGCGATCGCGCCGAGCCGCCCTTTGTTCGTGGAAGAACCGGTGCCGCCGGAAAACGCCGGCGGACTGGCCGAGATCACCGCCCGCTCGCCGGTGCCGATCGCATCCGGGGAGCGGCTGGTGGGCCGGCGGGAGTTCGAACCGGCTATCCGGGCCCGCGCCTTTCACATCGGGCAACCCGATATCTGCCATGCCGGCGGGTTGCTGGAGACCAAGAAGATCGCCGCCATGGCGGAGACAGCTGGGATCGGCCTCGCGCCTCACAATCCGCTCGGCCCCATCGCCGGAGTGGCAGCGTTGCATTTCGGAATCTGCACGCCGAATGTCATCATCCAAGAGGAGATGTCGGGCGCGGTGCCCTGGTACGACGAGGTCGTGCGATGGCCGATCGACCGGCGGGCCGGTCGCTGGGACGTGCCGCACAAGTCGGGCCTCGGCATCGAGGTGGACGAAGCGGTCATCGCAAAGCATCCGTTCCAGCAGGAGGTCCTGCACGCCCGCAACGCCGTCATGCCCGACGGCACGATCGTCGATTGGTGAAGCCGATGGCCGGCCGTCTGCAGGGTAAAGTGGCCGTGGTCACCGGCGCCGGGCAGGGCATCGGTGAAGCGATCGCGCGGATTTTCGCACGCGAAGGCGCCGCGCTCGTCGTCGCGGAGAAGAATGCTTCGACCGGGCAGGCGGTGGCGGATGCCATCCTGGCGGCGGGCGGCCGTGCCTTGTTCGTTGAAACGGACGTGACCGACAAGGCGGCGGTCGCTGCCATGGTCGCCCAAGCCCGGGCCGCGTTCGGTCCCCCTGCCGTGCTCGTCAACAATGCCGGCGCCAATGTCTTTCACAAACCGCTTGCAATGCCTGAGGAGGAATGGCGGCGTTGTTTCGCGCTCGATCTCGATGCGTGCTGGAACTGCGCGCGTGCCGTTCTTCCCGGCATGATCGAACGGGGCGGTGGAGCGATCGTCAACATCGCGAGCTGCCATTCCTTCCAGATCATTCCGCATTGCTTCCCGTACCCCGTGGCGAAGCACGCTTTGGTCGGTCTGACCCGGGCCCTCGGCATCGAGTATGCCGCGCAAGGCGTCCGCGTGAACGCCATCGCGCCCGGCTACATCGAGACGCCAATAGCGACCGCCTACTGGAACACATTTCCGGATCCCGAAGCCCAGCGGCGGTGGGCCAGTGACCTGCACCCGCCCAAGCGAATCGGCCGGCCCGAGGAGGTCGCCATGACGGCGCTGTTCCTGGCCTCGGACGAAGCGCCGTTCATCAACGCCGAAACGATCGTCATCGATGGCGGCCGTTCGGTGCTCTATCACGAATAGCAAAAACGCAAACAAGACCTGAATGGGAGGAGACCAGATGAAACGTATCGCATTGCCCCTGTCCGCCGCTCTGCTCATGGCGGCCGCCGCCGCCCAGGCCTCGGCCGACGAGATCAAGATCGGCTACATCAACAAGATGGGCGATCACCCGTGGTTCGTGGCGGAGGTCGCCGGGGCGAAGGCGGAGGCCCAGACCGAAGGCGCCGCCTTCCAGTCGCAGGACGTGCAATTCAACGCCGACCTGACCGTCACCACCTTCGACACCATGGTGGGCGACGGCGTGCAGGGCATCGCCATCGTGGTGCCGGACAAGGGCCTTGGCCCGGTGATCGCCGACAAGGCCAAGAAGGCCGGCATCAAGCTGGTGGCGGTCGACGACGACATCTATTTCCAGGACGGGACGCAGGTTCCCTATGTCGGCATGAACGCCCACAATATCGGCGTTCGCGTCGGCGAGGAACTCGCCAAGCTCTATCAGCAGGAAGGCTGGGCCGGCAAGGAGGTGCGCATCGCCTCGATCGAGGACCGCAAGGCCGACACCTGCATGCAGCGCAACAAGGGTGCCGAGGAGGCGTTCCTGAAGGCGGTGCCGGACTTCAAGCCCGATAACATCGTGCGGGTGCCTTATGACAACACCATGGTCAATTCGATCGACGTCATGACCACCACCCTGACGGCCAATCCGAACGTCACCAACTGGATCTTCTATTCCTGCAACGATGACGGTGTTCTCGGCGCCGCGCGCGCGATGGAGAATGCCGGCTACCAGGCGGACCAGGGCATGGGAATCGGCATCGACGGCAGCCGCGCCTGCGATGCTTTCGGCGCCGGCAAGCCGAGCGCATTCCGTGGCACCATGTGGCTCAATTCGGAGAGCCACGGCGCGACCGCGGTGAAGCTGCTGGTGGCGGCGATCAAGGACGGCAAGGATCTGCCGACCCAGACTTTCACCAGCCCGGAATTCATCACCGCCGACAATTTCGCCACCACCTACAAAGCGAAACTCTGCAAGTGACCATGTGTGAGACTCGCGGAGCGGTTCCAACAGCCGCTCCGCGCAGTTCCATGCAGGCTCCGATGATGAGTGCAGAACGCGAAACGATGGACGCCGGTCACCCGATCCTCACCCTGGAGCGGGTTTCCAAGCGCTTCGGCACCGTGCAGGCGCTGGAGGAGGTTTCGCTGTCATGCCAAACGGGCGAGATTCTGGCCCTGGTGGGGGAGAACGGCGCCGGCAAGTCGACCATGATGCGGCTGATCGAAGGCGTGTTCCCGCCCGACAGTGGAATGATCGCGCTCTCCGGCGCGCCGATCGCTTTCAAGGAACCGCGGGAGGCTCATCTCCGGGGCATCCGCGTCATCCATCAGGAGCCGGAGATCGTCCCCTACGTGACGGTGGCCGAGAACATTTTCATGGGCGACATGCCGCGGCGCGCCGGCCTGTTGCTCGACTGGTCGCATCTCGAGGCGAGGACCTGGGAGGTGCTGGCGGCATTCGGCATGGAGCACGATCTGCGGCCCCGGCAGCTCTGCGACCAGCTTGGCCCGGCGCAGCGCCAGATGATCGAGATCATGCGCGCGGTCAGGGCCGGCGGCCGCCTGATCGCGTTCGACGAGCCGACCTCGTCATTGACCGACGACGAAGCGCGCCGGCTGTTTGCGGTGATCCGCCGGCTGCGCTCGGACGGCGTCTCCATCATCTATATCTCGCACCGGCTGCCGGAGATCATCGAGATGGCGGACCGTATCGCGATCCTGCGCGACGGCCGGCTGGTCGGAACCGTCCCGGCGCGCGAGGCAACCGAGGAAAGCATCGCGCGCCTGATGGTGGGCCGAGATCTCACCGGCCTCTTTCGACGCTCGCGCCGGGCGATCGGTGACGAGCTCCTGACGCTCGACCGGCTGACGACGGACCATGTGCGAGACATCAGCCTGTCGGTCCGCCGCGGCGAGGTGCTCGGCATCGGCGGGCTGATGGGCGCCGGCCGGTCGGAGCTCGCGAAGGCGATCGTCGGTTATGACCGGCGCAGGAGCGGGGCGGTCCGGATGGCGGGGTCGGACGTCCCCGCAAACAGCCCGGCCGACGCGATCCGCTGCGGCATCGGCTTTGCGCCGGAAGACCGCAAGCGCGAGGCGCTGCTGCTGTTCCGCTCGATTCTCGACAACGCGGCGCTGTGCATACCGGACAAGGTATCCGAGTTCGGCCTGTTCAGCCGCAGGCGCGCGTTCGCGGTGGTCGAAGGGCTGGCCCGCAAGATGGCGATCAAGGCGCCCAGCCTGGACGAGCCGGTGTCCCGGCTGTCCGGCGGCAACCAGCAGAAAGTCGTCCTGACCCGCTGGCTGGCGCGGCAGCCGTCACTGCTGATCCTGGACGAGCCGACGCGCGGCATCGATATCGGCGCCAAGTCGGAGATCTATCGCCTGATCGACGAACTGGCGACCCAGGGAATGGCGGTGATCCTGATCTCGTCGGAGATGCCGGAGCTGATCGGGCTGGCCGACCGCGTGGCGGTGATGGCCGGCGGCGAGGTGACCGGCGTGCTGGAAGGCGATGCCATCAACGAACGCGCTATCCTCGCGCTCGCCATGCCCCGGAACAATGCAACGCTGGACGAGGCCGTATGAGCATGAACGCCGTCGGGAAAGAAGCCATGGACCGGATGACTCAGCGCACCGCAAGAAGCCACCTTTCCGTGGCGCTCGACCGGCTCGGCATTCACAATGTCAGCCTGCTGCTCGCGCTGGCGGTGCTCTTCATCATTTTCGGAACGCTGCGAAGCGACGTTTTCTTCTCCTCGCGCAACATCCTCAATATCGGCCTTGCCATCACGATCCTGGGCGTCCTGGCGATGAGCCAGACCGTGGTCATCGTCGCGGGCGGCCTCGACATCTCGGTCGGATCGATGGTCGGCCTCACCACGGTCTCCGCCGCGATGGCGACCCAGATTACCGATTCGTCCACCGCCGGAATCGTGGCGGGCCTGCTGATCGGCGGTATCGCCGGCATCGTCAACGGCTTCATCATCACCTATGGGCGGGTCAATGCGGTCATCGCCACCCTCGGCACCATGGCGATCTTCCGCGGCATCGCCTTCATCCTGTCCGACGGCCAGTCGATCTCCATCTTCAACGAGACCTTCCGTTTCATGGGCGTCGGGACGATCCTCGGGCTGCAGTTCCCGATCTGGGTCCTGATCGCTTCGGCCGTCCTGTTCCAGGTCTTCCTGGCGAAGACGATCGTCGGCCGCAATGTCTATGCGCTTGGCGGCAATCCGGTGGTGGCGCGGTTTTCCGGCATCAAGGTCAATCGCTACCGCATAGGCATCTATGTGATGAGCGGACTGGCCGCGGGCGTTGCCGGCATCCTGCTGGCGGCGCGCACCGGCTCCGGACAGCCGATCTCAGGGTCCCAGGGATTGGAGCTCGAGGCCATCACCGCGGCGGTGCTGGGCGGCTGCGCGCTGCAGGGCGGCAAGGGCACGATCGCCGGCGCGCTGCTCGGTGTCGCCATCATCGGCATCCTCAACAACGGCATGATCCTGACTTCGGTGCCGACATTCTATCAGTTGCTGGCCAAGGGCAGCCTGTTGATACTCGCCGTCGTCATCGCCGAATACCAGCAGAACCGTGCGTAGAGGGGAATAGATGGCCAAGGCCGCCAGGATCGTGGCCGCGTCGCCGGCGGCGCGACATTCCAACTCGTCGATCCGCGATCGCGTGGCAAGCCGCCTGGCGAAGCAGATACTCTCCGGCCACTACCCGCAAGGCGCGCTGCTGCCGACCGAGGCTGCGCTCGGCGCCGAGTTCAAGGTCAGCCGCACCGCCTTGCGCGAGGCCGTGCGCACCCTCGCAGCCAAGGGCCTGGTGGAATCGCGCCAGCGCGCCGGGACCAGGGTGCGCGCGTCGGAGGATTGGAACCGCCTCGACACCGACGTCCTGACCTGGATGGGCGAGATCGAGCCCGACCTCGATTTCGTCAAGGGCCTCACCGAAGCGCGCCAGATCATCGAGCCCGCGGCGGCGGAAATGGCCGCGCGGCGCGCGACGTCACGCAACTTGGCGGCCATCGAAGAAGCCTACGATGCCATGTGCGCGGCCAAGCTGAGCGACCTCGATGCCTGCGCGCGCGCGGACGTGGCATTCCACGTCGCCATCCTGCGCGCCAGCCGCAATCCGGTTCTGGCCAATCTCGGGAACGTCATCGGGGCGGCGCTCATGAATGCGTTCAGGCTGACGACTTCGGCTTCCGTCAACTACCGCAAGACCTTGGCGGCGCACGGCGAGGTGTTCGAAGCCATCCGCATGCGCGATGCCACCGTCGCGCGCAACCGGATGCAGGCGCTGCTCGGCATCGCCACCGAGGATCTGATGCGGATCGCGGATGCCGGCAGCGCGGCGCCCAAGCGCGGCGGCAAGCGGAGCGCATGATGTCCAACTGCAACCTAGTCGCCGAGACCAGGGACCAGCTGGGCGAGGGGCCGGTCTTCGTTGCGCGGGAAAATGCGCTGCGCTGGGTCGACATCGTGGGCCGGCGCTGGCACCGATACGATCTCGGCGCTGGCGCGCTGCGCACGATGCAACTGCCGGAGGGGTTGACGTCTTTCGCGCCGCGCCGGAAGGGCGGATTTGTCGGAACCTTCGAAAGCGGCTTCGCCTTCCTGTCGGACGACGGCAAGGAGATTTCCTGGCTGCACCGGCCGGAAGCGGCGCTAAAGGACAACCGCTTCAACGATGGCGGAACAGACCCGCATGGCAGGTTCCTCGGCGGATCGATGAACAAGCGGACCAGCGGCGCGACCGGCGCGCTGTATCGCCTGGATGGCGACGGGCGCCTCAGTGTGCTGCGATCCGGCATCGGCATTTCCAATACCGTCGTCTTCAGCCCGGACGGGCGGACGCTGTATTTCGCCGACACCGCGACCAACGATCTCGGCGCCTACGCTTATGACCCGGACAATGGGACGTTGGGAGCGCGCAAGGCGTTCGCGGTGCCTGGCGACGTTCCTGGGTTCCCGGATGGCTCGGCGGTGGATTGCGAAGGATATCTCTGGAACGCCCGCTGGGATGGAGGGTGTCTGGTGCGCTTCTCGCCGGAGGGCCGGGTCGACAGGATCGTCGAGCTGCCGGTGCGGCGGCCAACCTGCTGCGCATTCGGTCCGTCCGGTTCGACCACGCTCTATGTCACGAGCGCGGCCCTGGGCCTGGAGGGCGACGCTCTGGCGCGGCAACCTTGGGCCGGTGGATTGCTGGCTGTCGACGTCGGCGTCGCCGGCCTCGCGCGACCGTCGTTCGAAGGCTAGGGCGATGGAGCTGCTTTCGCTGCACAGCGATCAGCTCCACCTGGAGGTTGCCCCGGCCGCCGGCGGATCGGTCGCGCGCCTCGATTGGCGGTCCCAGCCGATCCTGCGCCGCGCCGATGCGGCCGCGGTCGCGCGCGGGGGCGCATCGCGGGCCGCGATGCATCCGCTCGTGCCCTTTGCCAACCGGGTGCCCGGCAACGTCATCGATCTGGTCGCCCCGCCATTGTCATTGCAGCCCAACGTCGCGGGTGAAGCCTGCGCGCTGCATGGGATCGGATGGCAGAGACCCTGGCGGGTGCTGGACTGGAGCGATGACCGCTGCCGGCTGGAGCTGATCGTCGGGGAAGGCGAGTGGGCCTTCGGCTTCCGGGCCACCCAGGCATTCCGCTTGCGAGCCGCGCGTTTTGAGGCGCGGATCGAAATCGAGAACACGACCAAGCGGCCGATTCCAGCCGGCATCGGCTTTCATCCATATTTCGTGCGGGCGGGCGGCATGATGCTCCAATTCCGCGCCCGACATTTCTGGATGGAAGGGCCGGGCCATCTTCCGACCGAGGCCATTTCGCTGCCGCCGGAGCTCGATTTCTCCGGCGGCGGAATGCTGCCGGTGCAGTGGCGGAACAATGGCTATTCAGGCTGGGACGGCGAGGCGGTCCTGTTCGATCCGGGGCGCCATCTGCGCGTGGACCTGAGCGCGACCGAGCCGTTGCGCGAATTGATGCTCTATGTGCCGCCTGCGAGCGCCTATTTCTGCCTGGAGCC
>DASYRS010000011.1:0-29270 GCA_036004205.1 Dongiaceae bacterium | reverse complement strand
GGCCGCGCGCATCTGGACTGGCTGGCGCGGCAGGGCGTGCGCGAGGACGAAATGGTCCTGTACGGCGAATCCCTCGGCGCCGCGGTCGCCACGCAGTTGGCGACGGAGCGCAAGGCCGCCGCCCTGGTGCTGGAGGCGCCGTTCGCCTCGGTCCTGCTCTCCGCCCGCGCGCGCTATCCGCTGTTCGCGTTCGACTGGGTGGTCAAGGACAAGTTCGCCAACATCGACAAGATCGGCAAGATCCGCATGCCGCTGTTCGTGATCCACGGCGCCAAGGACCAGGTGACGCCGCAGCGTTTCGGCCGCATGGTCTTTGAGCGCGCGCCCGAGCCGAAGGTCGCGCTCTGGCCGGCCGCGGCGGGCCACAACGACCTGCTGCAGTTCGGCATGATCGAGGCGGTGACGAAGTTTCTGGACGGGCTCCCGCAGCGGGCATCAAAAAGCGGTTGATGCCGCGCGCTTCAGCGCTTCGAACGGCAGCAGCACGCACTCGCGCCGGCTCTTGGCCTGATGCACGGGGCGGAAAATCTCCAGGCATTGCCAGCGCGGCTCCAGCGCGCCGCCTTCGGCCATCAGCTTGCGCGCGGCCGCGCTGATGGCATCGAGTTCCGCCTGGTCGTTGCCGCGGCAGAATTCGGCGATGGTGGCGGCGGCCGCCTCGCACAGCAGGCAGCCGCGCACCTGATGGCCTACCTTCTCGATGTGGCCATCTTTCAGGGCGAGATCGAGCGTGACGCGGTCGCCGCACAGCGGATTGTCGACGGTGGCGCTGGCGCTCGCGTCGGGCAGCCGGCCCTTGCCGAACGCGGTGCGCGCCCGTTCGACCAGGGCAGCGTGATAGAGCGCTTCGCTCACGGCACCCGCTCCCGGCTCAAGCTGCGATAGGCGTCGGGCGTATCGATATCGAGGAAAATGCCCGCATCCTCCGCTTCGATCTCCGTCACCAGCTCGGCATGCTCGCCGATCAAATGCCGCGCGCCGACATCGCCGGCCAGCGCGATCATCTCGGCGAAGAACCTGCGGTCCCACAGCACCGGATTGCCGCGCTTGCCCTGGAACGACGGCACGATGATGGCGCGCCCTTCGGTCGGGTTGAAGGCGGCGATCATCCGCCGCAGCAGGCCGGTGCCGACGCGCGGCATGTCGCCCAGCAGCACCAGGGCGGCATCGATGTCGGCGGAGATCGCCTTGAGCCCGCAGCGCAGCGACGCGCTCATGCCCTCGGCATAATCGGGGCAGGGGACGAACCGCACGCCATGGCCGGCGAGCGCTGCGCGCACTTCCGCCTCCTGGTGGCCGCAGACGACGATCACTTCGGCAAGCTCCGCCGCCAGCGCCTGTTCCACCACCCGCGCGACGATCGGCTTGCCGTTATCCGCCAGCAGCAGCTTGTTGGCGCCCATGCGGCTGGAGCGGCCTGCCGCCATGACGAGGCCGGCGATGCGCGGCCGGCGCGCCTCGGGCCGCGGCCGGGCTTCGCGCGGTTGCGGCCGGGCGGAAATCTCGTTCAGCAATCCGCCGGCGCCCATGCGGCGCAGGTCGCGCGCGGTGACGGGAATGTCCGCCATCAGGCGCTGCAGCACCCAGTCGAAGCCGTTCAGCTTCGGCGTGCGTGCGCACCCCGGGAGGCCGACGATCGGCTTGCCGCCGATCTCGCCCAGCAGGATCAGATTGCCTGGATCGACCGGCATGCCGAATTGCAGCACCTTGCCGCCGCTCTGCTCGATCGCCGCGGGAATCACGTCGCGGCGATCGATGATGGCGGAGCCGCCCATCACCAGTACGATGCCGGCGCCGTCGCCGAGCGCGCCCTTGATGACGGTGCTGAGCGCCGCGGGCTCATGCGGCGCACGCAGGTCGACGGCATCGCCGCTGCCCATCGCGGTGAGGCGCCGGTTGGTGACGGCAACGGTCTTTTCGAGCAGCGTCGGCTTGGTCGCCGCCAGCTCGGTCTGGATCAGCGCCACCTTGCGCGGCCGGAACGGGTGCAACGTGAGTACTGGCGCGCGGCGCGCGATGGCGAGGCAGGCATCGAGCTCGGTGCGCTTGACCGCGAACGGGATGATCTTGACGGTCGCGGCCATCTGGTCGGGCTCGACCGGCGCGTGGTCCGCCAGGGTCGCCAGGGTGATAGCCTCGTCCACCTCGTTGATGGCATCGACCTGCACGGCGTCGATGCGCAGGATGCCGCGCTCCCGCGCATAGATGTTGACGCGGCCCGTGAAGGGCGCCTCCACCCGCAATCCATCGGCCGCAAGCATCGCACCCAGCGCCGCCGCCGCCGCATCTTCTCCGACATCGTCGACCTCGAGCCGGGCGACCACGATGGCGTGGCGGCCCGCAAGCTTCAGAGCTTCGATGTCGGCGGCGCTGAGGATGCGGCCCTTCTTGAAAGAGATCTCGCCGTTGCGCAGCGCGTGGGCGAGGATCGCGCCCTGGCATTCCCCGACCGGGAGCTCGGCGAAGATCATCGGGTCGGCTGGCCGTGGCGCGCGGCGGTCAGTTGCGCGAGGACGGAGATCGCGATCTCCGCCGGCGACCTGGCGCCGATCGCGAGGCCCGCCGGCCCATGGATGCGCGCCAGCGCGGTTTCATCGAACCCGGCTTCGGACAGGCGATGCAGCCGCGCGGCATGGGTCTTCCTGCTGCCGAGCGAGCCGATGTAAAACGCGGCCGAGCGCAAGGCGCGGTCGAGCGCCGGGTCGTCCAGCTTCGGATCGTGGGTCAGCGTCACGACCGCGCTGCGCTCATCGAGCTTGATCGCATCCATCGCCTCGTCCGGCCAGTCGTGGCGCAGCGTCATGCCGGGGAACCGCTCCGTCGTCGCGAATGCGCGGCGCGGATCGACCACGATCACCTCGTAACCCGCCAACGATGCCATCGGCGCCAGCGCCTGCGTGATGTGGACCGCGCCCACGATGACGAGGCGCGGATCGGGCACGCGCGCCTGCACGAACAGGCGGCGGCCCTCGACCTCGATCTCGCCGGACTTGTTGGCGTCGAGCGCCGCTTTCACCGCGTCCTTCTGCGCGGCGGACAGATTAAGCGACGGCGCGGGAGCGGCCGCTTCGAAGATCGCCTGCGCATTGCTGACGAGGTCGGTGACAAGCGCGATGGCGCATCGCTCGCTCTTGGCGGCGACGAGGCGCGCAAGGTCGCTAGTTTTCATTCCAGCCGCTCGACATAGACCTGCAGCTTGCCGCCGCAGGCGAGGCCCACGTCCCAGGCCTGTTCGTTGGTGACGCCGAAATCGAGCAGGCGGGGCTTGCCGTCGGCGATCGCCTCCAGCGCCTCGCGCACGACAGCGCCTTCGATGCAGCCGCCCGAGACCGAGCCGACCATCGCGCCGGCGCCGTCGACCACGAGCTGGCTGCCGGCGGGGCGGGGAGAGGAGCCCCAGGTGCTGGTGACGGTCGCCACCGCCACGTCGCGGCCGGCCTGCTTCCAGGCCAGCGCGGTCTGCAGAACGTCTTCTTCCTGATTGGTCATGCCGCCACCTTGGATCGGGATTCCTGGCCGCGCGAGCCCAATGCGCTCAGCGCCGCCGCCAGATCCCGCATGCTTTGAAGATTGTGGATCGGCCGGAAATCGTCAACGTGCTTGATCATCGCTTTGGCACCCTGGGCCTGCGGCCGATAAGCCTCATAGCGAAGAAGGGGATTAAGCCAGATCAAGCGCCGGCAGCTCTTGTGCAAGCGCTCGATCTCCTCCTCGAGGCCGATCGCGCCCTCCCGGTCCAACCCGTCGGAGATCAGCAGGACCAGGGCGCCTTGCCCCAGGACCCGCCGCGACCAGCGCCGGTTGAACTCCGCCAGGCAATGGCCGATCCGGGTGCCGCCGGACCAGTCCGGCACATGGTCGGAAATCCGGTCCAGCGCCACGTCGACGTCGCGGTGACGCAGATGCCGCGTGATGTTGGTGAGGCGCGTGCCGAACAGGAACGAGTGAACCCGGTCGCGGTCGGTGGTGAGCGCGTGAATGAAGTGCAGCGCCAGGCGCGAATAGCGGCTCATGGAGCCCGAGATATCGCACAGCACGACCAGAGGCGGCCGGCGCCGACGCTGCGACTTGAATTGCAGCGGGATGATGCTCGGATCGCGCAGGCCCGCCCGCAGGGTCGCGCGCATGTCGACCCGGTGGCCGCGCGCATCGCGCTTGAAGCGCCGGGTCGCCACATCCTCGACCGGCAGGCGCATGGCGGCGATGGCTTTCTTCGCGGCTTCGATCTCGGCCAGGCTCATCTTCTCGAAGTCCATGGTCTGCAGCAATTCGCGGCTGGAGAAGGTGAGGGTGGCGTCGATCTCCACCTCCTCCTCATCCGGTTCGCGCGCTTCGCCCTCCCGCCCGGCCTGGTTGCCGCGCAGGGCGTCGGCGACCCGCGGGCTGATCTCGCGATGGCTTTCGTCGACTTCCTCGCCGCGGAATTGAGGCAGCATCAGCGACATCATGCGCTGCAGGAATTGCGGGTTGCGCCAGAAGATGTGGAAGGCCTGGTCGAAGATCTCGCGCTGCTCGCGGCGCTGCACGAACACCGCATGGAGCGTCCAATAAAAATCCTCGCGGTCGCCGATGCCGACCGCCTTCACGGCCTCGATCGCGTCGATCGCCTTCCCCGGTCCGACCGGAAGCCCCGCGGCGCGCAGGGCGCGCGCGAACTGCATGATGTTTTCTGAAAGCCGGCTGGCGGCTGGCGCGGCGGCGACCATCAGGACAATCGCATGTGACTGAACGCCCCTTCCCCCCTCGTGGGGGAAGGATGCGGAGCCTCAGCGAACGTAGTGAACTTAGGCGCAGCTGGATGGGGGGTGACGCCGCACGAACCTTCGGCATAGAGCACCAACAGTATTCGCCGCCTCAGCACCCGAACCGCATCCTTGCTTCTTGTCTTCGTTCGTGCGGCGGCACCCCCCATCCCAACCTTCCCCCGCGAGGGGGGAAGGGGCTTACCGTGCGGGCTCGCACAACTGCGTGTTCCGTGCCGCATGCGATTGCTTTGCTGAGCCATAGTGTCGCCTAGTGCCGTGCGGCGGCCATCTCCGCGCGCACTTCTTCCAGGATCTTGGCGGCCTCGCTGCCGCGGATGCGCGCGATGTCGTCCTGGTATTTGAGCAGGGCGCCCAGCGAATGGTCGATCGCGTCCGGCGTCAGCGCGACGGTGTCGAGTTGCACCAAGGCATCGGTCCAGTCGATGGTTTCCGCCACGCCCGGCAGCTTGAACAGGTCGCGCCCGCGCAGCTTCTGCACGAAGCCGACCACTTCGCGCGACAGATCGAGGCTGGCCGCCGGCAGGCGCGCGCGCAGGATCTCCAGCTCGCGCGGCGCGCTCGGATAATCGACCCAGTAATAGAAGCAGCGGCGCTTCAGCGCGTCGTGGATCTCGCGCGTGCGGTTGGAGGTGATGACGACGATCGGCGGAGCCTCGGCCTTGATGACGCCCAGTTCCGGGATCGTGACCTGGAAATCGCTCAGCAGCTCCAGCAGGAACGCCTCGAACGGCTCGTCGGTGCGGTCGAGCTCATCGATCAGCAGCACCTTCGGGCCGGCGGCTTCGGCCTCCAGTGCCTGGAGCAGCGGCCGCTTGATCAGGAAGCGTTCGGAGAAGATGTCCGCCGCTATGCGGTCCTTGGATTCGATGTGCGCCGCTTCGGCCAGGCGGATCTCCAGCATCTGGCGCGGATAGTCCCATTCATAGACCGCGCTCGCGACATCAAGCCCCTCGTAGCATTGCAGACGAACCAGCGTCCGCCCCAGGGTGGCGGCCAGCACCTTGGCGATTTCGGTCTTGCCGACCCCCGCCTCGCCTTCGAGGAACAGGGGTCGCTTCAATTTCAATGACAGGAAAACGGCCGTCGCCAGGCTGCGATCGGCGATGTAGTTGCCTTGCCGCAGAAGGGTGAGAGTCTCCTCGATGTTCCGCGGGACCGCCGCCATCCGCCCGTCCTTATTTCTGGACCCAGGCGCCCGAGGAATCCATGTAGTACCAGCCGGGCTTCAGCTTGCCGATGATCTTCTCGGCGGTGATGGCGCCGATCTGCTCCACCGGCACGCCCTTTTCGTTCGCGATCTGCTGATATTTCTCCATCCGCTGCGCGTTGACCGACTGCACAAGGGATTGGATGTTGGCGGGCGCGCTGGGTGAAACCGGTGCGACCAGACCGTCCGGCCGCTCGCCGACCAGGCCAGCGGCGCGCGCATCGTTCAGCGCGTCGGCCATCGCGGGCGCGGCGGACATGATCGCCAGCGCCATCAGCAGGCCGCCCAGCAGCGACTTGATCTTGAAGCTCGTCATCGCGGTGCTCCGTTAGAACAGATTGGGGTTGTTCTGCAACAACGTGTCGACGTCGCGGTCCACCTTGACGCGGACCTCCTGCTCGATCTTGACGTTGAGGTTGATCACGATCGGCTTGTCCGGCGCCTCGACCTTCACGGTCGGCGTGCACGCGACCAAGGTTGCGGCGGCGATGCCGCCGATGAGACCGATGAGCAGGACGCGCGTTTGGCGTGGATGAAGGTGTCGCACAGCGGGGCCCTCTATTGCAGCTCGTTCAACCGTTCCTCGATGATAGAAGGCAGGCGGTACCCCGCCAAGCCCTTGCGCAAGACCTCGTCCAGCTTGCCGGACAAGTTGAGGTTAAATTCCACCGGATAGCCGTTGTAGAAGCTAGGGTTGCTGCCGGATATGTGCAAGCCCAGGTCGGTGTCGCCGGTCAGCTTTCGGTTCAAAGTGACGATCAATTCCTTGTAATGGAAGTCCGACAAAGCCTGCAACGCCATGCCGACCGACGATCCTGCGGTGCTGAGGGAGGCGGGCGCCTGCGCGGCGTCGTATTTTAGGACTCCGGGCGCATCCGCCGCGAATTTCGCGTTGTCGACGATAATGCCGTTGGGAAACAAGGTGATGGGCGCCGCGCCGGAAATCGCGCCTTCGCCGCTCAATCCCGCCACTCCCGCGATCTTGAACAACTCGCTGACGGAAAGTTGATCGATGTTGAGAGTCATCCGCTGCCCCGCCGCATTGAGCGCGATATCGGTGGGCGCGATGCCGGCATGGCCACCCGCCATGTCCAGGCGACCTTCGGCGATCTTGACCAGCGGGCCATCCAGCTCGAATCGGACCAGGGCATTGGTCATCGGCAATCCGGCGATCAGTTGCTCGACGGCGATCTCCTGGTTCGGTCGGGTCGAGACCGGCCAGGGTTCATCGATCTCGATCACGCCGTTGAGATTCTGGAACAGCACGGGTCCCGCCTGACCCGTCAGTCCTTCAAGGCCCAGTTTCACGTCGGACTTCGCCTTGCCCTTCGACCAGGTGATGGGTCCTGCCAGACGTACGGTGCCGGAGAAATCGCGCAGGGAACTCTTGGCCGCGGGATACAGGTCCGCCGGCTGCAGCTTCTTTGGCGCGAAGGTGATCGGCCCCATGTCGAGGTCGGCTGCATAGCTACGGGTATTGAAATTTCCCGTCAGCTTGATCGTGCCCAGCTTCACGCCGCCGCCGGCGCCCGTGATGGCGTTGAGCTGCGCCGCGAGCTTGCCGGCGTTGATGCGACCGGTCCCGTTCAGCGTGAAGGTCGGCAGACCGTAGCCTGCATCCAGCGAGCTCACGCGCAATTCGCCGGCGATGCCATCCGCGGCGCCTGACAATTTGACGAGGCCGTTGCTGGCCGATACGCCGCGCGCCTTGTTGGCGAAGGCGATCTTCGAGCCACCGACATGCCAGCGCAGTCCGGCGGCATCGCTTTCGACCGCGCCATCGATTGCGGGGATGCGCAGCTCGACGGTTTCGCCCCACGACTTGGCGGTCAGCGCGATGGCCCCGGTGATGGCGTCCGCACTCCACGTTCCCTCCCGCGTGTCCATGCGGAATGCCGTGTGATCGGCGATCAGCGTCAAGGCGCCGGCACCGATCGCGGTGCTCTTCGCGGAATCCGAAATGCCCTTGTGCGCGATGGTGCCGTCGGCCGACAGGGCGGCGGCCAGCACGTTGTCGACCAAGGTCAGATGCAGCGGCGCCGTGATCTGCGGCTGGCGAACCTGCCAGCCGGAGGTCGCGAACACCTCGTCCGATGCGACGATCTGCGCGGTGAGGTCCAGCGCCAGATTGCCGGCGGAGAGCGCGAGCGTGGCCGCGCCCTTGGCCGTGGCTTTCGCCTTGAGCGACAAGCCGCCCGCCAGATCCAGCGCAATGTTCTCGATGCTGAGCGGTAGATGCGTGGAGTGGATGTCGGCTGTGAGGGTGCCGGACAGTGGTGCTGACAGCTGCGCGTTGCGTACCTGGTCGAGGCGCAGCGAGACGCCGATCGGCTTGCCGCCCGGCGCCGGATCGATGCTGGCGGCCACCTGGTCGAGATGAAGGCTGGCTTCGACCATGCCCGCTTGCGGCGCGATGCCGGGTGCGAAGGCCCAGAGCGGCGATTGCGGCTCGAGCGCGATGCGCACGTCGCCTGTCATGGTCGGTTGGTCGAGCGCGCTGGAGATATCGATCTTCGCCGCGCCCTTGGTGTGGCCGCCCGGATCGCTGGCCGTGAGGTCGAGCGCCAGGGCGCCCTGGCCGAGGCGGGCCGAGCCGACGATCGCCACCGACGCCATCGGCGTCTCCAGCGCGAGATCGAGCCGGTCGACGGAGATCGCCTCGGGCAGCTTGGTTTCGCTTTTCTGCGACCCACCATTGCCGCCTTGGATCAGCGGCTGTAGATCGCCCAACGTGACCGCGCCGCCCTCGATCCTGCCGTGGGCCGAGACGGTCCCGACGGCGACCGTCTTGAGGCTGCCCTGGAGATCGTATTCCAGCCGGATGTCGCTGGCCTCGAACGGCGCGTCGCGCCCCAGCTTCACGTGATCGATGCGCGCCGCCGAGGTGCCGAGCTCGCCGATCGAGATCGTGGCGGGCACGCCATAGGTCCGCTCGACATAAGCGGCGATCGCGGCTTCGGCCAGCTCGATGCGCCAGATCGCGGCCGCCCCCACCGCCGCAAGCAACAGGACGGGCATGCTCACCAGGCCCAGGATGACGACAGTGCGGCGGCGCATCGGCAGGATCGACCCTCGTCGAGACGAGCGAATTTTGGCGGGCGAAGTCTAGCGGTCTCGCGCGGCCGCCGCAAAGGAGGCTTGCCGGCTTCGCGCGCGGCCAGCAAGATGGCGCATTCCTTAGAGTCGAGGCGAGCGGCCGCAACGCATGAGATTGGGTATCTGGATCGGAGCGCTAGGCCTCGTCTGGCTTGCCGGCATCATGGCCGCCGGCGGCGCGCAGGCGGACCCGGGCAAGCTGTCGCGGGCGGATTGCTGGTTCAAGGCGCCCGAAAAGATCACCACGCGCTGCTATCACCTGAATGTCCCGGAAAGCCGGAGCGGGCGGAACGACCTGAGGCTCGAATTGCCGGTGGTGGTGATTTCCCTCGCCGAGACGCGCAAGCGCGAGGACCCGGTGGTCTATCTGGCCGGCGGGCCGGGCGACGGCGCGTGGCTGGACGCCGACCGCATCGATTTCTGGTGGGAGTTCGTCGCCGACAATGCCTGGGTGAACGAACGGGACCTGGTGCTGGTGGACCAGCGCGGCACCGGCCTCACCCAGCCGCGCATGGATTGCCCGGAGCAGGAGGTCGCGCAGATCCGCTCCCTCGGCTTCGGCCTCGACCGGAAGGGCGCGCGCGAGGAATGGGTGACCGCCGCCGCCGCCTGCCGCGCGCGGGTGGAGAAGGAGGGGCACGATCCGCTGTCCTACACCAGCCGCGACAGCGCCACCGATTTGCACGATCTGATGAACGGGCTGAAGCTGCAGCAATGGAACGTCTATGGCCTGTCCTACGGCACGCGGCTGGCGCTCACCTATGCGCGCGACTATCCCCACGATGTGCGGAGCCTGATTCTGGATTCGGTCTATCTGCCGGAATCCGCCTTCCTCGAGGACGACGCCTGGCGCACCGACCGCGCCTTTCGCGTGCTGTTCGACGGCTGCCGCCGCTCGGCGGACTGCGACCGCTGGTACCCGAACCTGGAGCCGCGTCTGCGGGCTTTGGTGGACAAGCTGAACCAGACGCCGATCGAGCGCGAGGTGGAGCTGGAGAGCGGCAAGCGTGTCAAGGTGGTGGTGACCGGCGAACTGCTGCTCAACTACCTGTTCCAGAATCTCTACAACCGCTCCGGCATCGAGACGGTGCCGCAGATCATCGACCTGTTCGAGAAGGGATCGCAGGCCGCGGTCACCAGCGAGATCGGCTATCTGGCGGATCTCTATGTCGATCGGCCGGACTGGGGCGATGCCCTCAGCCTCTCGGTCGATTGCCACGAAGAGGTGCCGTTCAACGACCTTGAGAAACTGCGCCGGGACTACCTGCGCTATCCGCTGCTGAAATCATTCGCGGAGGATCAATCCTGGGGCGCGGCCTGCGCGAAATGGCCGATGGGTCCGGTCGACCCGGTGGAGAACGAGGCGATCTATTCCGACGTACCGGCCCTGTTGCTGACCGGTCTCTACGATCCGATCACGCCGCCGCAATATGCCCGGCTGGCGGGAAGCCGCCTCATCAACAGCTTCTATTTCGAGTTCCTGAGCGCCGGGCACGACGTGCTGAGCAACGAGCCGTGCGCCGGCGAACTGGCCAAGCAGTTCCTGGACGACCCGAAGAAAATGCCCGGCCATGCCTGCCTCGGCCACCTGAAGCCGCCCGAGTTCCGCCCGCCGGCGGGCTAGCAATCCGTCACGGGTTGGCGCGGTTGAAATGCATGACCCAGTTGGTCTCCCACGTCGCGCCGCCATCCGGCGAGAAGGCCTGCTCCCAACGGGCCGAGGTCGGGGTGATCTCCGACCAGCGGAAGCGCACCTTGATCGGCCGGTCATTGAAGGTCTCGTCGGCCAGAAAGGTCCCGATGCCGTCCTTGAAGCCGCCCCGCATCGGCGGATCGATCGTGGGGTTTCGCAAATCGAGCCACCAGATCAGCCACTGTCCCGCCTTGGAATCGAGGGCGCGGATGCCCATGGCGCAATAGGTCCCGCTGGGCAGCTCAATCACATTGTCGTCCACGTTGCCCTGACCGCCCAGCGTCGGCCAGTTGACGCAGGACCCGGCGAATTCCTCCCACTCGGTGCTGCCGGCAAGGCGCGCCTTCAGCCGGCGGTGCCGGACGGTCCAGCGTCCGACGAGGAAGTCCCAATCGTGCACATCGATGGCGTGGGTGTCGATCACGACAGCCTCCTTGATTGCGACGGAGGCCAGTGTATCGGGCAGCAGCTGTCACCCGATGTCAGGATTTCCGATGGTCGAAAAACGCGAGCGGCCGATGGGGCGGCGCGCGCCTACGGCAGCTCTGTCTTCAGCTCGTCCGTGGTGACGACGCGGTTGCGGCCGCGGCGCTTGCCGATATACATCACCTGGTCGGCGGCGTGCAGCAGGCCTTCGGAATCCACCGCATCCTGCGGATAGAGCGCAACGCCGATGGTCGCTCCCACCGGAATGTCGCCGTGGGCGGCGGGAACCGTCATCTGCAGCTCAAGGCGCAGGCGTTCGGCGACACTGGACGTCACGTCGCGCGCTTCTTCGGGCGGGATCTCGACGATCACCGCGAATTCATCGCCGCCGAGCCGCGCGACGAAATCGTCATGGCGCATCGCCGCCACGAACGTGCCGGCGACCCGCTGCAGCAGATTGTCGCCGGCTTCATGGCCGAGCGTGTCGTTCACGTCCTTGAAGCGATCGAGGTCGACGAACAGCAGAGCGATGGTGAGGCCGTTGCTTGCGGCGTAATCGACGCGCCGCTTCAGCTCGTCCTGGAACGCCCGGCGATTGGGCAGGCCGGTCAGCAGGTCATGATTGGCGAGATAGTCGCTGCGCTGCTTCTGTTCGGCCAGCTCCTCGGCCAGCTCGACCGATTGGCACGCCTGGCCCTCAAGCACGGAGCGGGTCATTTCCATATCGGCGAGGAAGCGCTGCAATTCAGCCTCGCGGGTTTCGGAATCCCGCTTGAACGCCTCGTGCATCGTGCGTTCGCAAGCCAGTTCCGTTTCCAAAGCGTGGATGCGGGTGTCGCGCGGATCGATCGTGGCCGGCGTCATCGGGAAAGTGGAATTGCGCCGCAGCAGCAGCATGCCGGCCGCCGCGCCGGCGATCGCGCCGGTGATCCCGCCGACGACCGGGAAAGCGTCGTGCAACGCCACCGCGAGGACGGCGCCGATCGCCGCGCTGAGCACGGGGATTAGCGTGTCGCGGGCGTCGACCTCCGAAGCTGAGTCCGTCTTGAAGATGACCATGTTCCCCAACCACTCATCCGACTGACCATCGCATCATATAGTCCGGAAGTATTAAGAAAAGAGTACTACAACACCCTTCGGGGTGAGAAAAATAAAAAGGGCGGCTATTTTCAAGCCGCCCTAATTACTCGAAGAAATCGTCGAGTATTTGTTACGAAGCCGCCGCGACCGCGCGCGCCGCCATCACCGAAACCAGATGCGCGCGATAGGCGGCCGTCGCGTGCAGATCGCTGTTGAGCCCGTCCGCCTTCACCTTCACGGCCTTGGCCGCGTCGGGCGTGAAACTGGCGCTGAGCGCGCTTTCCAGCTCCTTCGAGCGAAAGGCGCAGGGGCCCGCCCCGGTCACCGCGACCCGAACGCCGCCGCCGGCTTTTGCGACAAATACGCCGACGATGGCATAGCGCGAGGCCGGGTTCGGGAACTTGGAATAGCCCGCTTTGTCCGGCTTCGGGAAATGGATGGCGGTGATGATCTCGCCATCCTGCAACGCCGTCTCGAACATGCCCTTGAAGAAGTCGTCGGCCTTGATCTCCCGCTTGTTGGTGCGGACGGTCGCGCCGAGCGCGAGAACGGCCGCGGGATAGTCCGCCGCCGGATCGCTGTTGGCGACCGAGCCGCCGATGGTGCCGCGGTTGCGCACCTGCGGGTCGCCGATCCCGCCGGCGAGCGCGGCGAGGGCGGGGATGGCCTTCTGCACATCGGCCGATCGCGCCACCTCGGCATGGGTCGCCATCGCGCCGATGGTGATGCCGCCGGCTTCCGCCTTCACGCCCTTGAGCTCGGCGATGCCGCCGAGGTCGACCAGGTCGCTGGGTTGCGCCAGCCTCTGCTTCAAGGTCGGGATCAACGTCATCCCGCCCGCCACGATCTTCGCTTCGCCCTTCTGGGAGAGCAGTCCGGCGGCGTCCGCTGCGGAAGCCGGCCGGTGATATCCGAAATCATGCATGATCGGTCCTCCCCTTATTCCGCTGCCATCTTGGTCGGCGCGCCCTGGATGGCTTGCCAGACCTTGAGCGGCGTCGCCGGCATCGAGATGTCTTGCACGCCGAGCGGCGAGAGGGCATCGAGGACGGCATTGATGACCGCAGGCGTCGAGCCGATGGCGCCGACTTCGCCGACGCCCTTCGAGCCCAGTGGATTGTGCGTGCACATGGTCGCGTGGGTGCCGACCTTGTAGCTCGGCACGTCGTCGGCCCGCGGCATGCAGTAATCCATGTAGGAACCGGTCAGAAGCTGGCCGCTCTTTTCATCGTAGACGCAGTTCTCCAGCAGCGCCTGGCCGATGCCTTGCGTGACACCGCCATGGATCTGGCCCTCGACGATCATCGGGTTGATGACCCGGCCGACATCGTCGACCGCGGTGAAGCCGATGACCTGCGTGACGCCGGTATCCGGATCGATCTCCACTTCGCAGATGTGGCAGCCGCCCGGATAGGTGAAGTTGAGCGGGTCGTAGAACGCCGTCTCTTCGAGCCCCGGCTCCAGTTCGGTGATCGGATAGTTGTGCGGCACATAAGCGGTGAGCGCGACCGTTCCGAACGGAACGCTCTTGTCGGTGCCCGCCACCGTGAAGGTGCCGTCCTTGAACTCGACGTCCGCGACCGAGGCTTCCATCAGATGCGCGGCGATGCGCTTGGCCTTGGTGATGATCTTGTCCATCGCCTTGACGATCGCCGAGCCGCCGACCGCCAGCGAGCGCGAGCCATAGGTGCCCATGCCGAACGGGATCTTGTTGGTGTCGCCATGCACCACGTCGACATTCTCGATCGGGATGCCGAGCGTGTCGGAGACGAGCTGCGAGAACGTCGTCTCATGGCCCTGCCCGTGGCTGTGCGTGCCGGTGAACACGGTGACCGAGCCGGTCGGATGAACGCGGATCGACCCGCACTCATAGAGGCCCGCACGGGCGCCGAGACTGCCTACCACCGCCGACGGCGCGATGCCGCAGGCTTCGAGATAGGTCGAGATGCCGATGCCGCGCAGCTTGCCGCGTTTCTTGGCTTCGGCCCTGCGGCCTTCGAAGCCGGCCCAGTCGGCGTTCTTCATCGCCATGTCGAGCGTCGAGAAGTAGTCGCCGCTGTCGTATTGCAGGGCGACCGGAGTCTGGTACGGGAAGGCGTCGGTGGGGATGAAGTTCTTCCGGCGGATCGCCACCCGGTCCATCTTCATCTCGCGCGCCGCCTTGTCGACCAGGCGCTCCAGCAGATAGGTCGCTTCCGGCCGGCCGGCGCCGCGATAGGCATCGACCACCACGGTATTGGTGAAGACGGCCTTGACCTCGGCATAGATCGCCGGGGTCTTGTAGACGCCCGCCAGCAGCGTTGCGTAGAGATAGGTCGGCACGCAGGGCGCGAAGGTCGAGAGATACGCGCCCATGTTGGCGATGGTGCTGACGCGCAGGCCCAGGAACGTGCCGTCCTTGTCCATCGCCAGCTCGGCGTGGCTGACATGGTCGCGGCCCTGCGCGTCGGAGAGGAACGCTTCGCCGCGCTCAGCCGTCCATTTGATCGGGCGATGAACCTTGCCCGCCGCCCAGGTCAGCAGCGCCTCTTCGGCATAGTGGAAGATCTTGGATCCGAAGCCGCCGCCCACGTCCGGCGCCACCACGCGCAGCTTGTGCTCCGGAATCTGCAGTACGAACGCGCCCATCAGCAGGCGGATGACGTGCGGGTTCTGGCTGGTGGTGTAGAGCGTGTATTCGCCGGTCGCGCGGTCATAGTCGCCGACCGCGGCGCGCGGCTCCATCGCGTTGGCAACCAGCCGCTGGTTGACGAGGTCGATCTTGGTGACGTGCGCCGCCTTGGCAAAGGCCGCGTCGGTCGCCGCCTTGTCGCCGATGTGCCAGTCGTAGCAGACGTTGTTCTTGGCATCGGGCCACACTTGCGGCTTGCCGGGCTTGTCGGCGTCGCCGGTCGCGATGATCGCCGGCAGCTCCTTGTAGGTGACGTTGATCTGCTCGGCCGCGTCCTTGGCCTGGGCATAGGTCTCCGCGATCACCAGGGCGACCTGGTCGCCGACATGGCGCACGCGGTCCTTGCACAGCGGCAGATGCGGCGGCTCGATCATCGGCGAGCCGTCCTTGCTGTGGATCTGCCAGCCGGCGGGCAGCCCGCCCTTGTCGTAGTCCGCGCCGGTCAGAATGGTGATGACGCCCGGCGCCGACTTGGCGGCCGAGGTGTCGATCTTCGCGATCTCCGCGTGCGCATGGGGCGAGCGGAGGATGTAGGCATAGACCTGGCCGTGACGATTGATGTCGTCGGTATAGGTCCCCTGGCCGGTCAGAAAACGATAATCTTCCTTGCGCTTGACGGACGCGCCGATCCCGGTGGCTGTTGTCATGACATCACCCCTTCATCGCGCTGGCGCCGGCCTTAACGGCCTTGACGATGTTGTGGTAGCCCGTGCACCGGCAGATGTTGCCCTCGAGGCCGTGGCGGATCTGCTCTTCGCTCGGGCTCGGATTGTTCTTCACGAGGTCGAGGGCGGTCATCACCATGCCCGGCGTGCAGAAGCCGCATTGCAGTCCGTGATTGTCCCGGAATGCTTCCTGCATCGGATGCAGGGTCTCCCCGTTCGCCAATCCCTCGATCGTCGTGACGGTGGCGCCGCTCGCCTGCACCGCCAACATGGTGCAGGATTTCACGGCACGGCCATCGACGTGCACGACGCATGCGCCGCACTGGCTGGTGTCGCAGCCGATGTGGGTGCCGGTGAGGCCAAGTTTTTCGCGCAAGAACTGAACGAGCAAAGTGCGGCCCTCGACTTGTGCCGATGCGCGCTTGCCGTTCACCGTCATTTCCACGGTCGGCATCGATCCCTCCCAGAATTCAAGCCACGGCGATCGCCGTCGCTGCCGTCAGGCCGGTTAGTCCGGAGTCAGACCGGTTTGTCCGTCCTTTGCCAGCAGTTTAACGACTGCGCTCAAGCATGTGTCAAGCGCGGCCCGGACGTTGAACGGGTTTTGTGCAGGAATTCCCGCGTCTATTTCGTCGCGGTGGGCATCCGCGTCATCGCAGTGCAACGATGCCGAGGATGATTGCGACGATGACGACCAGGCCGACGATCCAAAGGACCGGCGATAATCCGCTGCTGGACGCGCTGGCGACCACGGGAGCCGGTTGCGACACGGGTAGCGATGCCGGCTCCGCGGCGGCTGGCGCTGCCGCGCCTTGCGGCGCCGGAGCGGCGGCTGCCGCCTGGTTGGCAAAGGCGGCGAAGAATTCGTCCGCCAGCTTGCGCGCGGTTCCCTCCACCAGGCGGGAGCCGATCTGCGCCAGCTTGCCGCCGATCTGGGCATCGGCGGAATAATGCAGGACGGTTGCGGCCCCGCCATCGACGGCTTCCAGCCATACCTTTGCCCCGCCCTTGGCGAAGCCCGCCGCGCCGCCCTGGCCCTCGCCCGTGATGGTGTAGCCGTTCGGCGGGTCGAGGTCGCTCAGCGCCACCTTGCCGCCGAAGCCGGCTTTCACCGGCCCGATCTTGGCCACCACGCGCGCGACGAATTCGGTATCGGAGGTCTTGTTCAGCTCCTCGCAGCCAGGAATGCAGGCCTTCAGGATCTCCGGATTGTTGAGCGCGGCCCACACGGTTTCGCGCGGGGCGGGGATGCGGTATTCGCCCGTCAGGTCCATCTTGCTCTCCAGAATGCGAGGCCGGACGCCATCGAAGCCAATCTTGACATGTTGTCAAGCAACGTCGGACCTTGGCGCCATGATCCAAAGGCTAATATTCATCTGCGCGCTGCTGCTGGCCGCGCCCTCAGGTTTCGCGGCCGGGCTGCCGCGCGACATGCTGCTGGTGGAAACCGGCTCCAGCCAGTACCGCTTCGAGGTGGAAATCGCCGACGACGCGACCGAGCGCGCCGAGGGGCTGATGTACCGCCAGAGCCTCGCCGACAATGCGGGGATGCTGTTCCTCTATCCCAAGCCCCAGCCGGTCGAGTTCTGGATGAAGAACACGCCGCTTTCGCTCGACATCGTGTTCGTGCGCGCCGACGGCACGATCGCGCGCATCGCGGCGGACACGACGCCGATGTCGGAAGACTTGATCCCCTCGGGCGAACCGGTGCGGGCGGTGCTGGAGGTCAAAGCCGGCACCATGCGCCAGCTCGGCATCACGGTCGGCGACCGCCTGCGCAACGCTACCTATTTTCCGTAGGCGACTAGCGCGAAGGCAGCCTGCCCGCCCGCCAGGCCATCGGGCTCATGCCGGTCACGCGGCGGAATTCGCGGTTGAAGTTCGACTTGGTCTGAAAGCCCGCCTCGAACATGATCCGCGTCACCGGCTCGTCGGTTTCGGCCAGGAGGCGGCAGGCGTCGGCGATGCGAAACTCGTTGATGTATTGCGAGACGTTCTTGGCGCGCAGCCGATTGACGGCGATCGAGATGCGGCGCGCTGGGATGCCGGCTTTGCGCGCCAGGCGATTGAGATTGAGGTTCGCGTCGCGGAACAGCGCCTGCATTCGCATCAGCTCGTCCACCGTGCCGATCACTCGTCCGTCGTCCTCCGATGGCTCGGGCGTCGGCGCGGGCGATTGACCCAGCGCCTCGGTGGGCGGGCGGCTGCGCGCGGCGACCATGGCCGCGATGCCAAGCACGAGCGGGCCGCCAAGGTTTGCTGCACCGACCACCACGGCGGCGTGCTCTCCGCGGGCCCATTCGAAATCCAGCAGAACGATGAGGTCGACCATGGCAGAGGCCGCCAGCGCCATCGCGGCGATGAGGAGGGCGCGGTGCGCCGGAACCACGCCCTCGAGCGGTGCGAGCCCAAGCGCATCGGGACCGCGCCGCGCCAGCCGCAGAAGGACGGCGCCATAGCCGAGGTAGACTGCCATGATGACGAAATCGAGCCCCTGTGGCCACAGCACGACCAGCGCCGCCACCACGCCGGGCGCCAGGACATGCATCCACGCGCGGGCCGACGCTCGACCGGACGCGTCTTGCGCCAGGGCGCCGAAGCTGGCGTAGACCAGCGGCGGCAGCGTTGCCGCGACGATCGGCAGCCCGTAGCGGGCGGGCTCCACGCCATAGCCCCAGCGCAGCCCGATCAAGATGGACTGCAGGGCGCAGGCCGCGATCAGCAGAAGAAACGGACGGTTCGCCGGCGCGTCGTCGCCACCGCGTCCTGCTCTCGCGAGCAAGATCAGAAGGAGAACGGCGACCAGAAAGGGAAGCGGAATGGACGGCATGCGCGCGTGAGGCGGTGAACGATTTCGCCACTATGGCCGGAAACACGATGTTGGACGATCTCAATCGCGATCGAGGTCGCATCCCAGGCGATGGACCCTCAGCTTGATGCTGTTTCCGCCGTCCAGTCCAACCGAGGGATCCCGATGAAATTCTCCTTCGCCGTTTTCAGTCTTGCGATGCTTGCCATCGCTGCCATTGCGCCTGCGCATGCCGATAGGATCGGAATCCGCAAAATCGCCGTTCCGGTTCCGGAGCGCGGCACCGAGATCAGCGTGGCGCTGTGGTATCCGGCCGCCATGGGCGGAGAGCCCATCCTCGTTGGCGACAACGCGGTGTTTCGGGGAGCACCGGCATTCCAGGATGCGCCGATCGCGTCCGGCGTCTTCCCCGTCATCCTGCTCTCCCATGGTGGATTGCGGACCGGTCCCAGCCTCGACGCCTGGATCGCATCCCGGCTGGCGGCGGAGGGGTTCATCGTCGCGGCACCGCGGCGATCCGGTCCCGGGCTCAAGGCGGCCGAAGCCGTTCGCGAACTCTGGCTCAGGCCCGCGGACCTGTCCGCGATCCTGACGGCACTGCAAAGCGATCCTGCCTGGGCCAGCCGGATCGATGCCGCGCGGGTCGGCGCGCTTGGTTTTCAGCTTGGCGGGTCGTCAGCGCTGGCGCTTGCGGGCGCGCGCCTGGACGCGGCAGCCTACGCGCGATCCTGCGACGACGGCGGAACCGGACTCGACTGCGAGTGGTTTGCCAAGAACGGCATCGACCTGAACATGATCGACGCCGCGCCGCTGGAGCGCCCGCATCTCGATCCGCGCATCAAGGCGGTCTTCGTCGTCGATCCCGAGCTTACGGGCATCCTCACCGATCAAAGCCTGGCCAGCATCTCCGTCCCGGTCAACATCATCAATCTCGGCCGGCCGGAGACGATGCTGCCTGGTTTGAATGCGGAGGGCCTCGAGGGACGCATTCCGTCGGCTCGATACGAGCTGCTTCCGGACGCGACCGATTTCGACGCCTTCAACGAGTGCAAGCCACAGGGTGCAGCGATTCTGCGCGACGAAGGCGACGACGGCGGCCTTTGCGCAGGTGAGCCGACGGCACGCGAGGCTGTCCATGACCAGCTTGGGGAATTGATCTCGGCCGCATTCAGGCGCCAGCTACAAATCGGTATGTAGCCGGCGCGCCGTGCTAGGCCCCCAGCTTCTCCGCCAGCGCGCCGAAATCGCGCGCGACGACGTCCCAATCCTGCGTGGGCTGGAGGTCTCGAGTTTGCCCCGGCCCGTGCTCGGTCGGGCGCGGGACGAACGCCGTTCGCAAACCGCAGGCGCGCGCCGCCGCGAGGTCGCCGTTGTGGGCGGCAACCATGCACACCTCCTCGGGTCGCATCGCCAGGATGTCGACGGTGCGCAGATAGGCTTCCGGCGCCGGCTTGTAGGCCCGCGCCAACTCCGCGCCCAGGATCGCGTCCCAGGGCAGGCCGGCGCGCTTTGCCATGTCGAGCATCAGGATGAGGTTGCCGTTTGAGAGCGGTGCGATAATGAAGCGCGCCTTCAGCCGCGTGAGGCCGGCGATGACATCCGGCCAGGGATCGAGCTGGTGCCAAGCGAGGTTCAGCGCGTCCAGCTCCGCCGCAAGCACCCCTGCCGGGTCGATGCCGAAATCCGGCAGTACCCTCTCCAGGTTCTCCCGGTGCAGCACGTCCAGCCGTGCGAACGGCCGCCGGCCGCTGCGCACCTCTTCCATCGCGGGGTCATATTGTCGGCGCCAGGCATCGGCGAAGACGGCCGAATCGGCTTTGGCCGCGCCGTGTTGCGCCAGAAAGGGCGTCGCCGCACGCGCGATGCCGCCGCGCCAATCGACCACCGTGCCGAATACATCGAAGAGGAGGGCGCGGACACAATCGATCGTCATCGCGCGCAACCCTTCAGCGCGCGCGAGCGTCGGCCGCTCTTTCCGGGAGGAAAGCTACTCCTCGTCCGGAGCCGGGACGTATTGATTGCCCGATTCCAGCGAGCTTTGCGCCACCGTCTTGCGGCGGGTCGGATCGTTCACCGCAACGATGTGCGCATAGGGCGTGCCGTCGATACCATCGAACAGCGAAACCACTTCCCACACCATGTAAGGCAGGCCGGCCGTGTAATATTTCGAGCCCACGGCTACCGCCGCGTGCTTCTGACTCTTGAACAGCTTAAACATCGTCTTACCGAATGCCCCGATATCACCCGGACACACAGTAGCACGCACCGGTCTCCCGCTCAACACAACCTCAGGATAGCTAAGCAGGTGATTTGATTCAGGAATTTCTTAAATACCAGTGATAATCGAGTTCCGTGACGCGGGAAAAGAACCGGTTCTGCTCCGCCCGCTTGACCGCCACGAACACCCGGTGGAAGTCCGGCCCGAAGTAATCCTTCATCCGCTCCGAGCCCTCGAACAGGTCCAGCGCCTTGAACCAGTTGTCGGGCAGCTTCACGCCCATCTCCGCCGCCTTGGCATAACCGTTGCCCTCGATCGGCGCGCCGGGATCGAGTCGGTGCTTGAGGCCGTAATGGATAGCGGCCAACAGAGCGGCGACCGCCAGATAGGGGTTGGCGTCCGCCCCGCACACGCGATGCTCGATATGCCGCGTCGGCGCCAGGCCCGCCGGCACGCGGAAGCTGACGGTGCGGTTGTTGATGCCCCAGGTCGGGGCTACCGGCGCGTAGGAGTTGGCGCGGAAGCGGCGATACGAATTCGCATTGGGTGCGAACACCGCCATCGAATCCTCGAGCAGCGCCTGCATGCCGCCGACCGCGAATTTCAGCAGCTCGGTGCCTTCCGGCTTTTCGCTGGCGAAGGCATTCTTGCCGGCCTTGTCCGCCAGGCTGACATGCAGATGCATGCCGCTGCCGGCGATGTCGGAAAACGGCTTCGCCATGAAGGTCGCTTCGACGCCGTGCTTGATCGCGACGCCCTTGACGGTGCGCTTGTAGAGGATGGCTTCGTCGGTGGCGCGCAGCGCGTCCGGCCGGTGGCGTAGGGTGAGCTCGAGCTGCCCCGGGGCGTATTCCGAGATCGCGGTTTCGACCGGGATGCCCTGCACGTCGCAGGCGGCGTAAAGGTCGCGGAAGAACGGCTCGAAATCGTCCAGCTCGCGCAAGCCATAGGCCTGGATACCCCACGGCCGATGGCCGGTGACGGGCGAGGCCGGCAGCTGCAATTCACCGTTCGGCCCGCGCTGATGGTCGACCAGATAGAATTCCAGCTCGCAGGCGATGACGGGGGTGAGGTCGAACTCCTTGAACCGGTCGATCACGCGCCGCAGGACGTGGCGCGGATCGTAGGCGCATGGACTGCCGTCGAGCTCATAGACGCTGAGCAGCACCTGCGCGAAGGTGGGGCCAAGCCACGGCGCGCGCACCAGGGATCCCGGGATCGGCTTGCCCAGGTAGTCGGCGTCGCCGTTGGTCCAGACCAGGCCGCTTTCCTCCACATCCTCGCCGGTGATGTCGAGCGCCAGCATGGTGCCGGGCAGGTAGCGTGCATGCTGATAGATCGGCAGCAGATCGTGGCGGCGCAGGTTCTTGCCGCGCGCCACGCCGCTCTGGTTGGTGAAGGCGATCTGGATGGTGTCGATGTCGGGATTCTTGGCCAGGAACTCCTCGGCCTCGGTGGCATCGGCAACAAGTGCGGTCATGATTGTCTTTCTCCTGGGAAATTCACGCGGCTAGTTCGGCGATGCAATCGCCGATGGTCGCGACCAGCCGGTCGACCTGGTCTGCGCCGGTGGCCGGGCTCACCAAGGTCATGTTGTGGAACGGCGCGATGATGAAACCGCGATTGAGCAGATAGAGGTGGATCGCAAGCTCCACCCGCGGGTGCATGGCGGCCTGCGCCTCGGTCCCGTTCCGTGGCCGCTCCGGCGCGCAGACGAATTCCCCGCGCGCACCGACATTCGAGACGTGCCAGGGCAGATTGCGCTGCTTGATCTTGCCTTCGATGCCGCGCGCCAGGCGCTCCGACATCGGCAGCATGTGCTCGTACGCGGCCGGCGTAACCACGTGTTCCAGATTGGCACGCATCGCATGCAGCGCCATCGCATTGGCGCTGAGCGTCGTGCCCATGCCGGAATAGCCTGACGGATTTTCCGCTTCCGCCTTACGCATGCGCGCTTCGATCTCGGCCGTGAATCCGAACACCGAGCAGGGGATGCCGCCGGCGATCGGCTTGCCCACGGTCAGGAAATCCGGTTGCAGCGCATGCGTGCGCGTGTAGCCGCCATAGCCGGTGGAGATCGTGTGCGTTTCGTCGATCACCAGCAGCGTGCCATGCTTGCGCGTGACATCGCGCAATGCATCGAGAAATCCGTCCCGTGGCAGCACCATGCCAATATTGGTGAGCGCCGGCTCGGTCAGCACGCAGGCAACATCGCCCGGTGCCAATGCCGCTTCCAGCGCGGGAATGTCGTTGAACTCCACAACCTTGGTGAACTGCGTGACATCATAGACCTGGCCCAGCAATCCCGGCCGGTGGATCGGCTTGCCGTCTTTCAGCCGAACGAAAGTGTCGTCGGCTGCGCCGTGATAGCAGCCGTGAAATACTAGTATTTTAGGTCGCCTGGTGATCGCGCGGCACCAGCGGATGACAAAACGGTTGGCGTCGGTCGCCGTGGTGGCGGCCTGCCAGAACGGCAGGCCAAACATCTTGGCGAGCAGCTCGCCGACCACGGCGACGTCTTCCGTCGGCAGCATGTAGGTGAGGCCGCGCGCCGCCTGTTCCGCGATCGCGCGCACGATCGGCTCCGGCGAATGCCCGAACATAGATCCGGTGTCGCCGAAGCAGAAATCATCATAGGAATGGCCGTCGACATCCTCGAGCCGCGAACCCTTTGCGCTGGCGACGTGAATCGGAAAGGGCGTGCCCCAATCCAGCATCCAATGCATCGGCACGCCATGGGCCCAATGCGCCTTGGCGCGTTCCGCGAGCTCGCGGGACTTGGGGTGACGCTGAACGAAAAGATCCTTCTCGCGCTGCAACATGGCGTCGACGTTCACGGACGGAACGCCGGCTTCCAGCTTTCGCATTTTGCGGCTACTCCTGGCGGATGATGCGCCGCGAGAGTGATACTCGGGCGCGCCGGTTTATCGCAAGGGGGAGCCGATGAGTGGAGTAGTGGGCCGCGTGGCGCTGGTGACGGGCGCCGGCAGCGACAACGGGATCGGGTTCGCCTGCGCCAAGGTGCTGGCCGCCGCCGGCGCGCGGGTGGCGATCACCTCGACCACCAAGCGCATCCACGAGCGCTGCAAGGAACTGCCGGGAAAGGCGGGCGACAAGCTGGGCGTGATCGCAGACTTGACCAAGCCCGCCGATGTCGCGCGCCTGATCGCGGAGACCAGGCGCGCTTTCGGCCGCATCGACATCCTGGTGAACAATGCCGGCATGGCCCAGACCGGCCGGCGCATGCCCCACGGCCGCGCGCATGAGATGAGCGATGAGGAATTCCAGCATCACCTCGATCTCAATCTGAAGACCTGCTTCGCGATGACGCGCGGCGTGCTGCCGGCGATGATGCGGCGGCGCTATGGGCGCATCGTCAACATCGCATCGGTCACGGGACCGCTGGTGATCAATCCCAAATCCAGCGGCTATGGCACCGCGAAAGCGGCGATGGTCGGCTACACGCGCGCGGTGGCGATCGAGGTCGCGAGCAAGGGCATCACGGTCAATGCGGTGGCGCCGGGCTGGATCGCCAGCGGCTCGGCCTCGAAGAAGGAAATGCTTGCTGGCGCGCAGACTCCAATCGGCCGCTCCGGCACGCCGGAGGAGGTCGCCGCGCTGGCCCTGTTCCTGGCGAGCGAAGAGGCGAGCTACGTGACCGGCCAGATGATGGTGGTGGATGGCGGCAACACGATCCAGGAATTCAAGGGCCCGCGGGAGGGCTGGTACTAGGTGATTGATCGGCAATTCATACCATGCCAGTGTTTGATTTATGGCTGTTAACCAAGTACTTCCGGCGGGTATGTGGTAGTCTTGGCGTGTCGCGACCGCAGTCGGCGTTGGGGAAATGCGGGCGAGGAAAGAACGATGGATAATACAGAGGGCAAGGATCTGCGGCGCCAGCCGCGCTTCGATTTTGGCGGTACGGCGATGCTTGTGTTCGACGACGTTCAGAAGCGTCGCACACTGGCGATCACCAACTACCGCAACATCTCGAAGGCGGGCGCCTGCATCATCACGCCGGACTCACAATCCTTCACCGTCGGCGATCATCTGTTCCTGATGCCGGAACGCTATCGCAAGCGGCGCGAGGCGGTGGTGGTCGATCTCGGCACCGGGCGGCTGCATCTGCACATCCCGCGCAGCGACGAGCTCAGCGACTTCGAATTGGCCGAAGTGCTGCAGCGGCTGCAAACCGCGCTGGAGAAGTGACGCCGGAGGGCTTTGCGACTCAGGCGTTGAGCGTGTGCTCGTAGAGCTTGCTGACGACCAGTAGCCCGCGAAAGCTGA
The DNA here is from genome assembly GCA_036004205.1 of Dongiaceae bacterium. Taxonomy (GTDB): domain Bacteria; phylum Pseudomonadota; class Alphaproteobacteria; order Dongiales; family Dongiaceae; genus Dongia_A. The sequence continues at coordinate 4,349 of DASYRS010000011.1, read as the reverse complement.
CCGCCACATGCGAGGGCGTCAGGCGGACGACGGTGCCGATGGTCGGGCCGCAATGCGGCAGGTCGACCGAGATGCGGTCGCCGACACCGAGCCTGCGATCGGTGCGCAACAGTGCGCCGCTGGCCGAGACGTCGATCAGATGGCAGGGCGCCGATTTTCCGTTGATGGACAGGTGCGCCGGCAGGTCGACCGCATAGCGCGGGAAGGCCCGCCGGTCGGCATGGTTGGAGCGCCTTTCGTGAGACTTGGGAAAGTTCATTGCTCCGAATCCTGTCAGTGCCCCCTGTCGCACCCAGTTTCGCCCGAGCATCTTAATAAACCTTTACACGACCTTTGATCTAAGCCCAACTATATAGACTTCTACATAGCCCGGTGGTGGGTTAGGTGTTGAAATCGCCATCCGAGCGCAGCGGTTGCTGCCGCGAGGGCTGCCAGCAGGGCCCAGGTCAGTGCATTGGGTCCTAGACCCTGGTGATAGCCCCACCAATAACCGGCCGGCACGCCAATGATCCAAAAGCTGACCCCATAAATGATGGTCGGGATCAGCGTATCGGCGCAGCCGCGCAAGGCACCCATCAGCACGCCCTGCAGGCTGTCCACGATCACCAGCAGGCTGACCACGCCTGCCAGCACCGGCACCAGGATCGCCAGCACGGCGGGGTCGTCGGTCAGGATGCCCGCGGCGTCCTCCGCGAAGCCGGCGGTCAGCAACCCGACGCCCAGCATCAAGGTGCCGGCAAGCCCGACCGCGATCCAGCCGGCGCGCTGGGCGTTGCGCCAGTCGCCGCGCCCGACCGCGTTGCCGACCCTGACGGCGGCGGCGGTCCCGAGGCCGATGGTCAGCATGTAGACGACGCTGGTGTAGTTGATCGCCGCATACATGGTGGCGAGCGAGATCGGGCCCAGCCAGCCCGACATGTTGGTGATCATGCTGAAGCACGCCGATTCGAGGCCGATGGCTGCGGCCAGCGGCAGGCCGAGGCGCAGCAAGGCGATCAGGCCGCTCCAGCCCTCGACGTGGCGCAGCGTAATGCCGTAGCGGCGACGGTCCACCGTCAGCAGCACCAGCAGCACGCCTCCGACGCCGAGTCCCCAGCGCGTGAGGGAAGTTGCGATCGCGACGCCGACCACGCCGGAGCCCGGCAAGCCGAACGCGCCGGCGCCGAGGCCATAGGCCAGGACCGCGTTCGCGACGTTGGCAACGAGCATCAGCAGCATCGGGGCAACCGGCCGGTTGATCCCCTCCAGGAAATGCGCGCACGCGATAAAGACCAGCATCCCGGGCAATCCCCAACCCAGGGCGCGCAGGACGGCGCCGCCGCTTTCCGCCACCTCCGCCGGCTGGCCGAGAAGGTCGCCCAGGATTGCCGGGCCGTAGTTGAAGATCGCGGCATAGGCCGCGCCGATCAGCAGCGCCAGGAAGAGGCCGAGGCGCCAGACCTCGCCGCAGGCTTGCGGCCGGCCGGCGCCGTCAAGCTGCGCCGTGCGCACGATGACCCCGATCAGCAGCCCGACCGCCGCGGTCTGCATCACCGCCATGGGTATGACCGCTCCGCCCAGCGCCGCGAGCTGCTGGTCGGCAAAGGCGAGGTGCCCGACGATCGCCGTGTCGACCGTCAGCATCAGGACCATTCCAGCCCGCGACAGCATGACCGGCAGCGCCAGCCTGCTGGTGCGGCCGAGATGGTGCCATAAGCTGTTCCCCTCGCCGTTGGCGGCGAGCCCAAGCTGGGGCGCCGATACGCCGCCCGGCGCGGAAGATTTGCTTTTCATCTGTATTGAGGCGGTGATATGAGGCGTTTGAGGGCTTATTAACCACTACATTCTCAGTATATTACAGGTCTCTTAGCAAGCCTGACTGCGCGGGCGCGAGCAAAGGACGAACCCGAGTGCTGAAGGCCATGGCGCTGTTGAAGCGGAAACCGGCGGACGGAGTGCCCAAGGCGCCGTTCAAGCAGCGCTTTCTTGCCTGGTGGGATGGCATCGACCTGCCGCCGATGGAGGCGCCGCCGGCGCGCCCGGAACACGAGGTGGCCCCCGAGCCGCCACCGCCGCCGATCAAGCTCGAGCCCTGGGAAAATCCAACCATCCGCGTCCGCCAAGCGATCTGGGGCGAGGGGTTTCGCGGGCCGGGCGGTGCCGTGTTCGCGCTCGAGCTGGTGAAGCCGTTCGCGATCAACAATTCGATGTCGATCCTGGATTTCGGCTGCGGCGCCGGCGGGCCGGCGCGCGCCATCGTCAAGGAGTTCGACGTCTGGATCACCGGCATCGAGCGCGACCGGGAACAGGTCGAGTTGGGCAAGCTGCTGTCCTCCAAGGCCGGCCTCGAGCGCAAGGCCGAGATCATCGCCTACGATCATGAGAACTTCGTTACCCGCTCCGGCGGATTCGACTGCATCCTGTCGGTCGACACGATGTTCCGCTTCGAGGCACGCGAGGTGATCCTGGCGCGCCTGGAAAATGTCCTGAAGACACGCGGCCAGTTGACGGTCTGCGACTATGTGCGCGCGGACGATGCGGCCGGTGACGACCCGCTGATCGCCGCCGCGCTCGGCGCCAACGCGCCCGCGCTCTGGACCAAGGGCGAATACGAGAAGCGCTTCAACGAGCTGAAGTTCGATCTGCGGGTCAGCGAGGACATCACCGACAAATTCCGGTTGATGGCCCTGATCGCCCTCGACCAGGTGACGAAAGTGCCAGAGGGCAAATCGGTCATCCGCACCTTCCCGGACGCCTTCATGGCGGAGGTTGGGGATTGGGAGCGCAAGCTGAACGCGATCGAGGCCGGCACCCTGAAGGTCTTCCGGTTCTACGGAATCAAGATGGGGACCGCGAGCCTGATGTCGAATTGGTCGTAAAGCCCAGTCTTTTCAATCTTTTAGAGGCGGAAGAGGCCGGGTTGACAGGATTCGCCGCGATCTCTATGTTCCGCGCCCGACGCAAAAGACCGGATTTCGAGGACCGACCCATGAAGATCTTGAATTCGCTGAAATCGGCGAAGAAGCGGCACAAGGATTGCCGCATCGTCCGCCGCAAGGGCCGGGTCTATGTGATCAACAAGACCAACCCGCGCTACAAGGCGCGCCAGGGCTAAGCCCCGACGCAGCCGACCAGTTTCGAACCGCGCCGATCGCAAGATCGGCGCGGTTTCGTTTTGGGCCCGCCTGTTCCAATATCACCGGGTTGGGAGAGGCGACTCATGCTGACCATGCCGGCCCTGGACCAGGATGCGATGGCCGACCGCGAGCGGATCGCGGCGGATCTGGCGCGCCTGGTCGCGCCGACCTCGGTGATCGCGGCGCCGGCGGCGCTCCGGGCCTATGAGAGCGACGGACTCACAGCCTATCGCCAGCCGCCCTTGGTCGCGGTCCTGCCTGGCAAGACCGAAGAGGTCGCGGCGATCCTCCGCTATTGCCATGGGCGCAAGCTGAAGGTGGTGCCGCGTGGCTCCGGCACCTCGCTCTCCGGCGGCGCGCTGCCGCTGGCCGATGGCGTGCTGGTGGGGCTCGGCAAGCTCAATCGCATCCTCGAGATCGATCTTGAGAACCGTTGCGCCATCGTGCAGCCGGGCGTGCCCAATCTCGCGATCTCTCACGCGGTCGCGGATCGCGGCTTCTATTACGCGCCCGATCCCTCCAGCCAGATCGCCTGTTCCATCGGCGGCAACGTGGCGGAGAATTCCGGCGGCGTGCATTGCCTGAAATACGGCCTCACCACCAACAACCTGCTGGGGCTCGAGGTCGTGCTGATGGACGGCAACGTGATGCGCCTCGGCGGCCGGCACTTCGACGCGGCGGGCTACGACCTGATGGGCATCCTCACCGGCTCGGAAGGTCTGCTCGGCGTCGTGACCGAAGTGACGGTGCGGCTGTTGAAGCGGCCGCCGACGGCGCGGGCGTTGCTCGCCGGGTTTGCCAGCAACGAGTCGGCGGGCGAGGCGGTGGCGGCGATCATCGCGGCGGGCATCATTCCGGCGGGCATGGAGATGATGGACCGGCCGGCCGTCGCCGCGGTCGAGGATTTCGTGCATGCCGGCTATCCGCTGGAAGCGGAAGCGCTGCTGATCGTCGAGCTCGACGGCACCGCCGCCGAGGTGGACGAGCTGATGGGCCGGGTGCAGGGGATCGCGCAAGGCAAAGGCGCCACCTCGCTGCGCGTCAGCCAGTCGGAACAGGAGCGGCTGAGATTCTGGGCCGGGCGCAAGGCGGCGTTCCCCGCGGTCGGCCGCATCTCGCCGGACTATTACTGCATGGACGGCACGATTCCGCGCAGCAAGCTGCCGCTGGTGCTGACGCGCATGGCGGAGATGTCGCAGCGCTTCGGGCTCAAGGTCGCCAACGTGTTCCATG
>DASYRS010000010.1:0-8656 GCA_036004205.1 Dongiaceae bacterium | reverse complement strand
TGCCGCGCGCCAGCGCCGACAGCGAGGCGTCGCGCTGCGGCAGGAGCGGGCCGATGGTCCGCAGGTCGACCGCCTGCCCGAGTCGCATCATCAATTCCTCGGGCTGCGGCGACAGGTCGATGGCGACATGCGCGACTTCCGCGTCACAGCCGAGCAGCACGACCGAGCGCGCTAGGCCGATCAACTCGCTGATCGCCGCCACATTCAGCGTCTGCAGGACGTTGTGATCTTCCTGCCGCACCAAGGTGCGCCCTTGCCACACCACATGGAACAGGGTGGTCGGGCTTTGTAAAGATTGATGGAACCAGGCAGTATCCGCGCGTTTTTCTACGGCGCGATCCCACCCAACGGTGGTGTAGAAATTGACAGGTAGCGCGGAAGAATGAATCATCGCCGCCGGATGATGTTGGTGAAACGAAGCGATCAACGGAGCCCGTGATGCTACGCTTAGCCTCGCCAGTCAACACCGCCTTGTTGCGCCGAGTAGCTTTAGCCATCGGCCTCAGCTTTACCTTCCTCGCAACCGCCCACGCCGCCGCCTTGTCGCCCGAAAGCGCGCAGAGCGGAAGTTACGTCTACCAGGTCATGCGCAATGGCGAGGTGGTGGGCGAGCAGCGCTCCGATTTCCAGCGCCGCGGCGACGAGTTGCAGGTCGTCACGGAAGTGCGCATCAACATCACATTGCTCGGCCTCACCATCTACGACTTTACCCAGCGCATCGAAGAGCACTGGAACAAAGGCGTGCTGATGGATCTGACGTCGGTCGCCGTCGATGACGGCGATACGCGCAACGTCATGCTGAGGCGCGAAGGCGACCGGCTGGTCGGCACCTATGACGGCAAGAAGCGCGATCTGCCCGGCGACCTCATCCCGACAACCTTGTGGAATTCGGCGGTGGTCGAGCAGTCGTCCGTCCTGGAAACGGTGAAGGGACGCGAGCGCAGCTTCTCCTTGGCGCAAAAGGGCCTGGAGAAGGTGAAACTGCCGGCCGGCGAGGTGTCGGCGCGCCATTTCGTGTTCACCGGTGATTTCAAGCGCGAAGCTTGGTACGACGAATCGGGCGTTCTGGTGGCCGCGCAGATGGAAGCCAAGGACGGCTCGATCATCCGCCAGGAACTGCTGCGGATGCCTTGATTTCATTGGCTTTTTCGCAGCCGAATCCAGTTGCATCGGTGCTCGGTCTAGCCCATATACTGCGCCGGGAGGTTGGCGCGGACGGGCGCCTCGCCAACCCGGTCAGGTCCGGAAGGAAGCAGCCGTAACGAGTTTTCGCCCGGGTCGTTGTCAGCCTCCCACCCAATGATCCCGGCCTTGACCGGGGATCGATCTTCTCTCCGCCGCGCGCGTTAGGGACCAGATGCAAGACGGACAACAGCCCATCGCCCCCTCGGCTGAAGCCGCCGACGGCAAGCAGGGCTACCGTGTGCTGGCCCGCAAATACCGGCCGCGCGATTTCTCCGGACTGATCGGCCAGGAAGCCCTGGTTCGCACCCTCACCAACGCGATCGCGCAAGGGCGCCTGGCGCATGGCTTCATGCTGACCGGCGTGCGCGGCGTCGGCAAGACCACCACCGCGCGCATCCTCGCGCGCTGCTTCAATTGCATCGGACCCGACGGCAAGGGCGGGCCGACGGCGGAACCCTGCGGCCAGTGCGAGCATTGCCGCGCCATCGCCGACGACCGCCATGTCGACGTGATCGAGATGGACGCCGCCAGCAATACCGGCGTCAATGATGTGCGTCAGATCATAGATGCCGTTCGCTACACTCCGGTCAGCGCTCGGTTCAAAGTCTACATCATCGACGAAGTACATATGCTCTCGCCACAAGCATTCAACGCCTTGTTGAAGACGTTGGAAGAGCCGCCGGAGCATGTGAAATTCATCTTTGCGACCACTGAAATCCGCAAAGTACCGGTGACCGTGTTGTCGCGCTGCCAGCGGTTCGATCTGCGTCGCATCAGTGCAGACGAACTCACTCAATACTTTATCAAAGTCGCCGCGGCCGAAGGCGCCAAGATCAGCGACGGCGGGGCCGCGATGATCGCGCGCGCCGCCGATGGCTCGGCGCGCGATGGGCTGTCGCTGCTCGATCAGGCGATCGCCCTGTCCCATGGCGCGATCGACGCGGCGCAGGTGCGCGACATGCTCGGCCTTGCCGACCGCACGCAATTGATCGACCTCTATGACGATGTGCTGAAGGGCAAGGCGCCCGAAGCGCTCAAGCGCCTCAACAGCATGCACCAGGCCGGCGCCGATGCCGCGATCGTGCTGCAGGACATGCTGGAACTGACCCACTGGCTGACCCGCGCCAAGATCACGCCGGAGCCGTTGTCCGATCCCGCGACCCCGGAGGCCGAGCGCGCCTGGGGCGCCAAGGTGACACCTGATCTTTCTGTCCCCGTGCTGGCGCGGCTATGGCAGATGCTGCTGAAGGGCCTGGGCGAAGTGCAGGCCGCGCCGCAGCCGCTGCCGGCCGCCGAGATGGTGCTGATCCGCCTGATGCATGCCGCGCATCTGCCCGATCCCGCCGACCTGGTGCGGCGCCTCAGCGAGGGCAACGGCGCAAGCGCACCTGGGCCCGCGCCCAGGACCGGCGGCGATACCGGGCGGAGCGCGCCTGCTTCGGCGCCGCGCTTGCAGACCCAGCAGCAGACCGTGCCCCAGGCTGCAACGGCACCGCGCACGGCACCGCAGGCGTCCCTGCCGCAGCCGCAGAGCTTCGGCGACGTGGTGGCTTTGTTCCATGCCAGGCGCGAGGCGATCCTGGCGGCGCATCTGCAGTCCGACGTTCATCTGGTGCAGTTCGAGGTCGGCCGCATCGACTTCCGCCCGAGCGAACGCGCGCCCACCAATCTGCCGAACCGGGTCGCGGCGTGCCTCGCGGAATGGACCGGCAAGCGCTGGCTGGTGAGCGTTTCCGCCCATGCCGGCGAGAAGACACTGAAGGAACAGGCGGCGGAGCTGGCCCAGGCGCAGCGCGAGGAGGCGGCGCGGCATCCCCTGATCCAGGCGGTGTTGGCGGCCTTTCCCGGCGCGACCATCGATGAAGTGCGCAATCTGGCGGGCGAGCCGGCGGCGGAAGAGGCGGCTTCGCCGCAGGCCGACGCCACGATCGCGGACGAACCAGCGGAGGATGAGATCGCATGAAGAACCTGAGCCAGATGCTGAAGCAGGCGCAGGAGATGCAGTCCAAGATGGCGGAGATGCAGACCGCCCTTGCCGAGCTCGAGGTCACCGGCCAGTCCGGCGGCGGGTTCGTCACCGTCACGGTGAACGGCAAGGGCGACCTCAAGCGCGTGAAGATCGACCCCAAGCTCGCCGATCCCGCCGAGGTTGAAGTGCTGGAGGATCTGATCGTGGCCGCCGCGACGGACGCCAAGTCGAAGGCCGACGCGCAGGTGCAGGAACAGATGGCGAAGCTGACCGGCGGGCTCCAGCTTCCAGCCGGTTTCAAGCTGCCGTTCTGATCCGAAGCATCCATGGCCGCGCCGGAAATCGATCGCCTGATCCAGGTCCTGTCGCGCTTGCCCGGCCTCGGGCCGCGCTCTGCCCGGCGCGCGGCGCTTTCCCTCATCAAGCGCAAGGAATCGGCGCTGCTGCCGCTGATCGATGCGCTGCAGGGCGCCGCCGATCATGTGCGCACCTGTTCGGCTTGCGGCAATCTCGACGCGACCGACCCCTGCGGCATCTGCCGTGACGAACGACGCGATGCGTCGATCCTGTGCGTCGTCGCCGACGTCGCCGATTTGTGGGCGCTGGAGCGCACCGCCGCCTATCGCGGCCGCTACCACGTGCTGGGCGGCGTGTTGTCCGCGCTCGACGGCATCGGGCCGGAACAACTCAATCTCGGCTCGCTGTTCCGGCGCATCGAAGCTGGCGGCGTGCAGGAGGTCGTGCTGGCCTTGGGCGCGACGGTCGATGGCCAGACCACCGCGCATTTCCTGAGCGACCGGCTGCAGCCCTTCGGTGTCGCGGTCTCGCGCCTTGCCCATGGCGTGCCGGTCGGCGGCGAGCTCGACTACCTCGACGACGGCACCCTCATCCAGGCGTTGCAGGCGCGGCAGTCGGTTTGATTCCACGGTTTTGTGCGCGGAGTCACGCTTCGACGTGAGGTTCAATCAACAAGATTTGAGCTTTCCGGCCGGCTCGGCCATAGTACTGCCATCGTGTCGCCGCAATTTCTGGGCGATTCTGTCATGACTATTCACCGCCCGGACCGGGCCTTCACTGCGATAGGGACATCCATGCGTAGACATCTGCTGATTGGCGCCGCCGTCGCGGCCTTGTTCGTTGCGCCCGCTTTCGCCGAAACGCCGATCGGCGCGGACAAGCAGACCGCGGTCGCGGTCACCATCTACAACAACGATCTCGCGCTGGTGCGCGATTCGCGCACCGTGACCCTGGCGGAGGGCGAGAACGATCTCGCCTTCATCGAGGTCAGCGCCGGCATCCGGCCGGAGACCGCCTTGCTGACCGGGCGCGGAACGCCGCTCGACATCGTCGAGCAGAATTTCGATTTCGACCTGCTGACGCCGCAAAAGCTGCTGGAGAAGTCGGTGGGCCAGACCATCCGCGTGGTGCGCACCAATCCGGAGACCGGCGCCGACACGACCGAGGACGCCACTGTCCTGTCGGTGGCGGAGGGCCAGGTCGTGCTGAAGATCGGCGACCGCATCGAAGTGACGCCGCCGGGCCGCCTGGTCTATAGCGCCGTGCCGGCCAATCTGCGCGACCGCCCGACCCTGGTGGTGAAGCTGGCCAGCAAGCAGGCGGGCGAGGCGATGGTCGACCTGTCCTATCTGACGCACGGCCTCTCCTGGGCCGCCGACTATGTCGCCGAGCTGGCGCCGGACGAGAAGACCATCAACCTCAATGGCTGGGTCACCCTCACCAACATGAGCGGCATCGCCTACAAGGACGCCAAGCTGCAATTGGTGGCGGGCGAGGTGAACCAGGTGCGGCCTGCGGAACCCGCGCCGATGATGGAGGCAATGGATGCCGTCGGCGGCATGCGGCGCGAAAAAATGGTGGAGGAGGCGGCGTTCGAATATCACCTCTACAGCCTCGACCGGCCGACCACGCTGAAGGAGAACCAGACCAAGCAGGTCGCGCTGCTCAGCGCCGAGGCCATCCCGGTGGAAAAGCAGTACCTGCTGGTGAACGTCGCCCAGCTCGGCGGCAACTACGCCGCCAAGGTCGGCGAGACCCAGCGCGTGAATGCCGACGTCCGCATGAAGATCAAGAACGAGGAAGCCTCGCATCTCGGCATTCCCCTGCCGTCCGGCGTGGTGCGCGTCTACAAGGCGGACAGCGACGGCGATGCGATCTTCGTCGGCGAGGATCACATCGACCACACGCCGAAGAACGAACAGCTCGACCTGATGCTGGGCCGCGCCTTCGACGTGACGGCGCGCGGCAAGCAGGTCAATTACGAGCGCATCTCCGACAACGTCTACGAGAATTCCTACGAGATCGAGGTCAAGAACGCGAAGAAGGAGCCGGTCACCGTGACGGTGCGCGAGTTCGTCCCTGGCGACTGGAAGATGCTGGAGGAATCGGTGAAGCACGACAAGGTCGATGCCTCCACCGCGGAGTGGCAGGTGCAAGTTCCCGCCGAGGGCAGCGCGAAGCTGACCTACAAGGTGCGGATTGCGTTCTAGCCACGCCGTCAACGCACGCCAACTGTCATCCCGGCCAAGCCGCGCAGCGGCGCAGAGCCGGGACCCATGCGATCCATCGGCGTTGTGGCGGTGGCGCATAGGCCCCGGCTCAAGGCCGGGGTGACAGTTGAGTGTGCTGCGAAGCCGCGCCTGCTGGCTCCACAGAATTGGGGTTGGTGCCTGGAGCGCGGCCACCTAGAGTGCCGGCGGGGTTTCATCGCCGGGGTCTTTCGTGCTCACCGAATTGTTGGCCGCTGTGCAAAGCGACTGGGAAGTGCTTGCGCTCTCGAGCGCGGCGATCTTCCTCGCCGCCATCGTGCGCGGGTTCTCCGGCTTCGGGTTTTCGCTGCTCTCCATCACCGCGATCTCGTTGGTCCTGCCGGTCTCGCAGATCGTGCCCTCGATCTTCCTGCTGGAGATCGCGGCCTCCCTCAACCTCATCCCCAGCATCTGGCGCGAGATCCATTGGCGCTCGCTCACCTGGCTGATGGTCGGCTATGTCATCGGCCTGCCGGTCGGCGGCTATGCGCTGATCAACGCGCCGCAGGCGCCGGCGCAGATCGTGCTCGGCATTTTCGTGATCGGCACCGCCATCCTGATGCTGCGCGGCTTTCACCTGGCGAAGACGCCGGGCGCGCCGGCCAGCACGGCGACCGGCGTGGCGTCCGGCTTGCTCAACGGCGCATTCGGGATCGGCGGGCCGCCGGTCGTTCTGTTCTACTTCTCGACGCCTGGCGCCGCGGCGATCGGCCGTGCCTCGATCATCTTCTTTTTCCTGTTCACCGACCTGCTCGGCGTCGGCTACTTCGCGACCCAGGGTATCGTGACGGTGCAGAGTTTCATCCAGTCCGCTCTATGGCTGCCGGCGCTGTTGATCGGGGTGTGGCTGGGCGCGCACGGCTTTAAGCGCATGAACCAGGACGCATTCCGGCGCTGGGTGCTGGCGATCCTGATCGCCCTGGCGTTCCTCGGCATCGGCAAGGCGGCGCTGGCGCTATTGGCCGGCGCCTGAGTTCCACAATCCGCGCGCGATCGTCGACACGCCGATCGCGAGCAGCAGGACCAGGGCGATCCGCCGGAAGGTGCGCTCGTTCACCTTCTCGAACAGCCGATCCCCGAAGTGATTGCCAATCAGAAGCGGCGCCATCAGCAACGCACCGAGCACGATCGAATTGAGGGTCAAGAGCCCGCGCCAGGCGGAGGCGGCGGACGAGGCGAAAGCGACGCACAGGAAAAACGCGGACAGCGATGCCCGCCCGACCGTCAGCGAAACCGGGGATGACAGGAACAGCACGATGACCGACGGCCCGGGAATTCCGGCCGCGCCGGATCCGACGCCGGCAAGGATTCCGAGGCCGCCGCTGAGCCAAGCCGGCGGCCGAACCTTGAAGCGGAACCCGGTCGTCAGGATCGCCGCGGCGATCAGCACCGTCGCGCCGATCATCAGGCGCATCGCGTCGGCGTCGAGCAGGTCCAGCGCGAGCGTGCCGAGCGGAATGCCGGCCAGCGCGCCGATGAGCGTCGGCATCAGCAGCTTCCAGTCGACGTGGCCGCGGGTGCGCAGAAAAATCTGAATGCCCGCCAAAACCTGGAGGATCAGGATCGGCGGCACGATCTCCGCCGGCGGAAACAGCAGGACCAGCAGCGGCGTCGCCGCGATCCCGAAGCCGAAGCCGGTGAATCCGCGAATCACCGCGCCGACGAACACGCACAGGCTGGCGCCCGCCAGGGTCCACAAAGTCAGATCGGTCATGCAGCCGTCAACTGGCCCTGCGTGTGGCGCGCGATGGTCAGCTCTTCGTCGGTCGGCACCGCCCAGGCGGCGACCCGCGATGCCGCGGTGGAGATCAGCGGCCCGCCGCGCCGGTTGGCCGCCTCATCCGGCTCCAGCCCCAGCCACGCTGCATCGGCGCAGACCCGCGCGCGGATCGGCGCCGCGTTCTCTCCGACCCCGCCGGTGAAGACCAACGCATCGAGGCCGCCGAGCGCCGCGCCGAGCGAGCCCAGCTCCCGCGCGATGCGATAGCAATAGAGGTCGATGGCGAGCTTGGCCTGCGGCTCGCCGCTCTCCAGCAACGTCTTCATGTCGGCGGTGAGGCCGGAGACGCCTTTGACCCCGCTCTCGTGATAGAGCAGGCGCTCCAGCTCCTCGCGGCCCATGCCGCCGCGCAGCAGGTGCAGCAGCACGCCGGGGTCGATGGCGCCGGCGCGTGTCCCCATCACCAGCCCGTCGAGCGTGGAGAATCCCATGGTGGTCGCAGCGCACTTGCCGTCGCGGATCGCCGCCATGCTGGCGCCGTTGCCGAGATGGGCGACGATCAGGCGCGCTGGCACCTTTCCGGCGATGCGCGGCAAGGCGTGCAGGATCGCTTCGTAGGACAGGCCGTGGAACCCGTAACGTCGCAATCCCGCCTGCCAGTATTTCTCCGGCAGCGCGAAGCGCGTCGCGATCTCGGGCTGGCTGGCATGAAAGGCGGTGTCGAAACAGGCGACCTGCGGCAGGTCCGGCATCGCCGCGAGCAGGGCTTCGATCGCCGCGACATTGTGCGGTTGATGCAACGGCGCCAGCGGAATCAGTGCTACGAGTTCGTGGATCGTGTCCGGTATCACCTTCACCGGCTGGGAGAAGCGAGCGCCGCCATGCACCACGCGATGGCCGACACCGAGCCATTGATCCGATTGCTGTGCGATCTGCAGCCGGTGGATCAGCAGTTGAACGGCGTCCGCATGGGTCGCAACGTGCTCGGCATTGCCCCATCTCATGTGATTGCCGTGTTCATCGCCGACGGTGAGCTTGGTCTCGCTCTGGCCGATGCCCGCCAACTGGCCCCGCAAATCCAGCGATGGTACGCCGCTACCGGAGCTCACGAAGGTCGCGAACTTCAGGCTGGACGAGCCGGCATTGAGGACCAGGATGCGCTTTGTCATGACGCCGCCGCACGATCACGAGATGGACGAACCATACCAGCGACCACATACACCGTCATGGTCGGAC
>DASYRS010000009.1:0-7500 GCA_036004205.1 Dongiaceae bacterium | reverse complement strand
GGAGCTGAAAGTCATCGCCGACGGGCTCGATAAGAAGCACGGATTCACCTTGAAGCGCGTCGATTTCGCAGACAAGGACGCCACCAGCATCGCCCTGCAATCGGGCGACGTGGACGTGATCGTGACCGACTGGATCTGGGTCGCGACCCAGCGCCAGCTTGGCCACACCTTCACGTTCGTACCGTTTTCGCGCTCGGTCGGCGCGGTGATGGTCGATCCCGCCAAGGGCATCAAATCGGTCGCGGACCTCGCCGGGCGCAGCATCGGCGTCGCCGGCGGTGCGACCGACAAGAGCTGGGTGCTGCTGCAGGCCTATGCGCGCAAGACCGCGAACCTGGAGCTGAAGGACAAGGCCGACGTGCAATTCGGCGCGCCGCCGCTGCTGAACGAGCTGGTGCAGCGCGGCAAGCTCGACGCCGTCCTCAACTTCTGGAACTTCAACGCGCGGCTCAAGAGCAAGGGCTTCGTCCCCCTCATCTCGATCCGCGACATCCTGCCGGCGCTCGGGCTCGATGCCGACCCGCCGTTGCTGGGCTGGGTGTTCTCCGACCAGTGGGCAGCCAAGAACCCCGCGCTCGCCCGGGGGCTGATCGATGCATCCTACGAAGCCAAGGGCCTGCTGAAATCGGATGATGCGGTGTGGGACAGGCTGCGCCCGATCATGGATGCGGATGACGATGCCGTCTTCCAGGCGCTGAAGGACGGTTATCGCGAAGGCATCCCGGATCGCTACGAACGCAAGGACATCACGGCGGCCGAGGACGCGTTCGCAATCATGCGCCAGGCCGATCCCGGCTCGGTCGCCAATCTCGAGGCGCTGCCGGACGGCACCTTCTGGTCCGGCTATCTGCAATGAGCTGGTTGGCCGAAGCGCTGCCCGTTCGACTTGGCGCCGGCTGGAACCGGCTGCTGTCGCTGATCGTGCTGCTGATCCTATGGCAGGTCGCCGCAACCGCGGTGGCCGATCCGGGCCTGCTGCCCTCGCCCTTGGCGACGTTGCGGGCCGGCTACGCGGAACTCGTCCGCGGCGAGCTGCTCTTTCATGTCGGGATCACCTTGGCGCGGGTCGCGGTCGCCTTTGCCCTCGCCATGCTGATCGGCAGCGCGATCGGGATCGTGCTCGGCCGCTCGCCGATGCTGGACCAGATCTTCTCCGGCTGGCTGGTGATCGGCCTCAACCTGCCGGCCTTGGTGACCATGGTGCTGTGCTACGTGTGGTTCGGGCTGACCGAAGTCGCCGCGATCCTTGCCGTCACCATCAACAAGGTGCCGACGGTCGCCGCCATCGTGCGCGAAGGCACCAAGGCGCTGGATCGGCCGCTGTTCGAGATGACGCAGGTATACAACGTCAAGCCGACGCGGGTCCTGACGCACGTGATCCTGCCGCAGCTCAGCCCCAGCCTGATGGCGGCGGCGCGGGCGGGCCTGGCGCTCACCTGGAAGATCGTGCTGGTGGTGGAGCTGCTCGGCCGGCCGAACGGTGTCGGGTTCCAGATCCGCACCTTCTTCAACTACTTCGACATCGCCAGCATCCTCGCCTATTCGCTGGTTTTCATCGCGGCGGTCATCGCGATCGAAACCTTCCTGCTGCAGCCGCTCGACCGCCGGCTCGGGCGGTGGCGACGCGCATGACCGGTCTGGTACTGAGCAATGTCACGCGCGATTTTACCGAGCCGACGTCGCGGAACGTGCTGCGCGGCGTCGACCTTGCCATCGCGCAAGGCGAGTTCGTCAGCCTGGTTGGGCCGTCCGGCGCCGGCAAGACCACCTTGCTGCGGATCATCGCCGGGTTGGATACGACCCACAGCGGCAGCGTCGCATGGCAGTCGGCGCGCCGCCCACGCATGGGCATCGTGTTCCAGGAGCCGCGCCTGGTGCCCTGGCTCAACATCCTCGACAATCTGCTGCTGGTGACGGGGCCCGAGGCCCGCGACCGTGCGCGATCCCTGCTGGCCGAGGTCGAGCTGGTGGGCAGCGAAGATGCGCTGCCGGGCCAGCTGTCGGGCGGCATGCAGCGGCGCGCGGCGCTGGCGCGCGCGCTGCTGGTCCGTCCGGATTTCCTGATGCTGGATGAGCCGCTGATCTCGCTGGATGCGGCGTTGGCGGAGCGGATGCGGCGCCTGCTCAACGCCTATTGGCGCGAACACCGGACGACGACCTTGCTGGTCACGCACAATGTGTCGGAGGCCGCGGACCTTTCGACCCGCATCCTCATCCTGTCGCCGACCGAAGGCCGGCTGGTGGCGGATTGCGCCCTGCCGCCGCCCGACCCGCGGCTGCGCAACGATCGCGCGGTCTCGGTGGTGGTCGAGGAGTTGCGCCGCATGACCCACGCCTGGCCGCACGGCGATTCGCCCGAGAACCGGGACACGCCCGGCCCGCTCGTCCGGGTGAGTTAGCCGCTACTGAACGAGCTTGCCTTGTACATCCAGCTGCGGGACGTGGTATTCGCGCAGGATGGCCTGGATCTGGTCCTTGTTCTCGGCCAGCAGCTTGTCGATGTCGCCCTTCCAGTGCGCTTCGCCCGGGCGCACGCCCATGGCGATGTAGTAGTCCATGCGGCTCGACTTCGCTTCGTGCACCAGGGGCGTGACGGTGAGGAGATCGCCGTGCTGCGCGGCGAAATATCCGCCCAGCGGCCCCCACAGCAGCGCCACGTCGATGTCGCCGGCCGCCAGATCCTCGATCATGCGGCGGCTGGGCGAATCGATGCGGGTATCGACCAGCAGATCGTACGGGCGGGCGTGGGCCATCAGGCCGTTGCGCGCGGCGACGCTGGCGGGCGGCGTGCCGGCGATGAGGCCGATCTTCAGCGATTGCAGCTTCGGATCGTCCAGCCGATCGGCGGTGATGCCGTCCGCCCTGCGCGTCACCATGACGTAAGTGGAGTGGTAATAGGGGTTGGTGCTGAAGACCATCTCGGCCCCGCTGACCATGCCGATCACCAGGTCGCAGCGCCGCGCGCGCAAGGTGTTGCGCAGGAAACCGGTCGCCTGCGGAAACCAGGTGTATTTGACCGGGACGCCGAGCTTGGCGGCGAACAGCTCGGCGATCTTGTTCTCGAACCCTTCGCCCTTCACGTTGGAGAACGGCATGTTGCCGGGATCGGAGCAGACCCGGAGCGCGGAGCGATCCACCGCCTCCGGCTGATCGACCGCGAGCGCCGGCGATGGAATCGCGGCCGCGAGGAGGAGGACGCAGAGACCCTTGAGCGACATGGTCGCGCCGGTCAGTTGCCCATGCAGGCGTTTTCGGCTTCGGCCGCTTCGGGCGGCTTGTCCGCGTGCTTGGGTGGACGGCCGCGGCCGAGGGCACCATCGGACCGCGCCTTCAGATAGGCGTAGATGTCGTCGAGATAGCACATGACGTTGGGGTCGGTTCCGAACGAGGGCATCTTGCGCTGATTGGCCGTGTTCACTTCGGTCTTGCCGTTGACCACGATGTCGGTGAATTGCTCGTAGCTCATATGCTTCAGCGATTCGACCAGAGCGGGGGCGAAGGAACTGCCGGCACCGTCGGGACCGTGACACACGAAGCACGTGCTGTTGAAGCGGCGGAATCCGCTGAAGGTCGGCCAATCCACCGTGCCGTCCGCGGCGATGTGATAGGGCTTTTCCTCTTCGGTAGCGGCCGCGGTTTCTTCCGCGGTCGTTTCCTGCGCCCGGCTTGCCGGAATCTGGACGGCCGATGCGCCGCAGAGGGTCAGAGCGATCAAGGCAAGAGACCAACGCCAATCGAAGTGCATCAAAGCCCCGCTTGCATGCGCGTTTCGTTGCTAGTCAGGAGCGACAAAGAAATCGGGCGGGTGGCTTGCGCCGCCCGCCCGATCCTCAAGGTGCCTCACTCAGGGAGCGTGAACACCGTCATGGTGCCGCCCAGCGCCGTATAGTTCGACAGCGCCTTGTATGCACCGACCGCGCCGAGGCCGGCGGTGTCTTCGGTCAAGCCAGCCGCCATGCCGATGCCGGCCCAGCCGCCGACGCCCGACAGGACTGCGATATACTGCTTGCCGTCATACTCGTAGGTATTGACGTTGCCGATGATGCCCGACGGAGTCTTGAACTTGTAGAGCTCCTTGCCGGTCTCGGCATCGACCGCCTTCAGATAGCCTTCCAGCGTGCCGTAGAACACCACGTTGCCGGCGGTCGCGAGCGCGCCGCTCCACACCGAGAACGGCTCCGGCAGGGACCACTTGATCTTGCCGGTGGTCGCATCCCAGGCAATGAAGTTGCCGAGATTGTCCTCGCCCTTGGGCGGATACATGCTCAAGGTCGCGCCGACGAACGGCTGGCCGGCGGCATAGGCCACCTTGAACGGCTCGTAATCCATGCAGACATGGTTGGTCGGCACGTAGAACAGGCCGGTCTTCGGCGAGTATGCCGAGGGCTGCTGGTCCTTGCTGCCGAGCGCGGCCGGGCAGATGCCCTGCGAGTTGACATCCTGGCCGTTGGCTTCGGTCGAGAACTCCTTCACGCGGTCCGGCAGGCCGGTCTTGATGTCGATCTTGGTGGCCCAGTTCACCTTCGGATCGAACTTTTCCGCCACCAGCAATTCGCCGGTGTCGCGATCCAGAGTGTAGCCGAAGCCGTTGCGATCGAAATGCACCAGGAGCTTGCGGTCCTTGCCGCCGATCTGCTGATCGACGAGCTGCATTTCGTTGACGCCGTCATAGTCCCACTCGTCGTGCGGCGTCATCTGATAGACCCACTTCGCCATGCCGGTGTCGACATCACGCGCGAAGATCGTCATCGACCACTTGTTGTCGCCCGGCCGCTGGATCGGGTTCCAGGTGCTGGGGTTGCCGCTGCCGTAATAGACCAGATTCAATTCCGGATCATACGACATCCAGCCCCAGGTCGTGCCGCCGCCGATCTTCCACTGATCACCTTCCCAGGTCTTCAGGGAGGAATCCTTGCCGACCGGCTTGCCGAGCGCGGTGGTCTTCGCCGGGTCGATCAGCATGTCCTTGTCCGCACCCGCGGAGTTGGCCCGCCAGGCCATCTTGCCGGTCTTGATGTCGTAGGCGGTGACGTGGCCGAGCACGCCGAACTCGCCACCGCTATTCCCAACCAGAACCAGGTTCTTGATGACCATGGGAGCCGAGGTGCCAGTCTCGCCCTTGGTCGCATCGCCGTCGGTGGCAACCCAGACTTCCTTGCCGGTCTTGGCATCGAGCGCGACCAGCTTGGTGTCCGCCTGGTGCAGGAAGATCTTGCCGTCGCCATAAGCGACGCCGCGATTGACGGTGTCGCAGCACATCACCGGAATGACGTTCGGATCCTGCTGCGGCTCATACTTCCAGGCGATCTGGCCGCCCTTGCTGAGATCGAGGGCGAACACGGTGTTGGGGAACGGCGCATGGACATACATCATGTTGCCGATCACCAGCGGCCCGCCTTCGTGGCCGCGCAGCACGCCGGTGGAGAAGGTCCACGCGACCTGCAGATCTTTCACGTTCTTGTTGTTGATCTGGTCGAGGCCGCTATAGCGATTGCCGGCGTAGTTGCCGAGCGGCATGACCCATTGTTTCGGGTCGTCTTGCAATTTCAACAGATCGTCATTCGCCGTGGCTTGCGCGCCCCACAGCGACATGGTGCCGACAACCGCCAGCACAAACCCTGAAGCAGGCATCAATCTCGCCATCTTTTCCTCCCGATAAGGATTGGTATCCAGGCTCCGCAACGTTCTTTGACCTGTCGGAGTGGTCCGGCTCTCCCTGCCGTCCAGTCAGTCCGCTCGCACGGACGGCAGCATTTCCGGTGCTCGCAATTGTCCCACGATCCTCCATGACTGATCGCGAGCGGCGTCACTGAACGTTAGTCGACAAACACGGGAAAGAGCATTGTCCTTTGGTACAACTTCGCTCGATTGGATTGAGGACGCGCGGAAAACGCGAAATGCGCCACGCGCTGCGCGCGCCCGACGGCGCCGCGCATGGGAGCAGCGCGCGTTCGCGACGTGAGATCGTCCGCTCAGCTCGTCGTGGTGGCGAGAGCGGCCTTGCTGTCGTGCGGCGTCATGCGCCGGTACACGAAATCGGGCGGCGGCTCGGACGATGCGGTATCGGCGAGCGCGCGCAACGTCGCATGCATGGGCGACAGCGCGCAGGCCGGATCGGTCGCGGCGGCGTCTCCCGCGACCGCCAGCGCCTGGCACCGGCAGCCGCCCCAATCCACCTCGCGCTGGTCGCATGTACGGCAAAGCTCCGGCATCCAGTCGGTGCCGCGGAAGCGTTGGAACGCCGGCGACACAGCCCAGATCTCCGCCAACGGCTGGTGCCGCACGGATTCGAAGCTGAGGCCCGGAATCGTCTGCGCGGCGTGGCATGGCAGCACTTCGCCGCTGGGCGTGATGTTGAGGAATTGCCGGCCCCAGCCGCCCATGCAGGCCTTCGGCTGGCGCGCATAATAATCCGGCAGGACATAGTCGATGACGATCTGCCCGCGCAGCCGCTCGCGCGCGGCTTCGACATGCCGGGTCGCCTCGTGCACCTGCGCCAAGGTCGGCATCAAAGCGGCGCGATTGCGGATCGCCCAGCCGTAATATTGCGCATGCGCCACTTCCACCCGCCCGGCGCCCAGCGAGACGGCCAGATCGATCATGCGTTCGACCCGGGTGATGTTGTGACGGTTGATGACGGCGTTGATGGTGAGCGGCAGGCCGGCCTCGCGCACCATGCGCGCGAAAGCCAGCTTCTTGCCCTGAACGCCGGGATAGTTGGCGATATAGGCGGCGGTCTGGTGATCGACGTCCTGGATGCTGAGCTGCACGTGGTCGAGCCCGGCCTCCGCCAGCTTCTGGATGCGTGCGCGATCCAGCGTCACGCCCGAGGTGATGAGGTTGCTGTAGAGCCCTGCTTCCCTTGCATGAGCGACCAGGTCTGGCAGATCCCGGCGCACGGCAGGCTCGCCGCCGGAGAAATGCACTTGCAGGATGCCAAGCTCCGCGGCTTCGTCGAGGACCCGCATCCACTCCGCTGTGGAGAGTTCGCCCTTGGCGCGCTCGAGTTCCAGCGGATTGGAGCAATAGGGGCATTGCAGCGGGCAGCGATGCGTCAGCTCGAGCAGGGCCGCCAGGGGGGCCGCCAGATTTCCGCCGTCGGCGCTCATGCGGTCACGATCCGTTTCTCGACCAGCGAAGCCAGCAGGTCGCGCACATCGTGCTCGATCTCGCTGCGGTCGGCGCTGTAGGCGGTCGCCAGCTCATCGACGATGGCGTCCAGTGGCGTCGTGCCGTTGCAGCGCTGCAGGATCTCCAGGGCGGTTTCGTCCGGCACCAGCACCCGCTCCGGCGCCAGCACGACCCAGCGGTCACGCGCCTTGTCGAAGGTCAAGCGCACGCCCGGCGCCAAGCCGGGACAGGTCTCGCTCGACAATTGGGGGATTGTCATGACGAAGCCTCCTCCGGCCGGAAGGCGCCGGGCGGTACGTGCCCGGGCGCAACGTAAGCGTGATGAAGCGCGTCAAGCTGCGCCCACAACACGTCGCACTTGAACTCCAG
>DASYRS010000008.1:0-2548 GCA_036004205.1 Dongiaceae bacterium | reverse complement strand
CGATGCGGCCAAGGCTGTCGGCAAGCTGCTGGCGGAACGCGCCGTGCAGAAGGGCGTCAAGGAAGTAGTGTTCGATCGCGGTCAGTATCTCTATCACGGGCGCGTCAAGGCGCTCGCGGATGCGGCCCGCGAAAGCGGACTGAGCTTCTAACGAACGGTTTTGGAAATTTACGAGGACAGGGGCTTTCTTCCCCTAAAGATTGGAAAACACCATGGCAGGTGAACGCGAACGCGGCGGACGCGAACGGAGCAGGGATCGCGAGGAGCGCGACAGCGAGTTCGTCGACAAGCTCGTCCACATCAATCGCGTGGCGAAGGTCGTCAAGGGCGGCAAGCGCTTCGGCTTTGCGGCGCTGGTCGTGATCGGCGACCAGAAGGGCCGGGTCGGTTTCGGCCACGGCAAGGCGCGTGAAGTTCCCGAGGCGATCCGCAAGGCGACCGAGTCGGCGAAGCGCAATCTGACGCGCGTTGCCCTGCGCGAAGGCCGCACGCTGCATCACGACATCGCCGGCCGCCACGGCGCCGGCCGCGTCTACCTGCGCGCGGCTCCGGCCGGTACCGGCATCATCGCCGGCGGCCCGATGCGCGCGGTGTTCGAAACGCTCGGCATCCAGGACGTGGTGGCGAAGTCGATCGGCTCGTCGAATCCCTACAACATGGTTCGCGCCACCTTCGACGCGCTGAAGCATCAGGATTCGCCGCGTTCGGTTGCCGCACGCCGCAACATCAAGGTGTCCACGCTGCAGTCGCGCCGCGTCGGCGGCGATGCCGAAGTGGTGGCTGAATAACCGGCGCGATTTTTTAAGCGCTCTTTGGAGTTAAGACGATGGCCAAGGCCGCAAAGACGATCAAGGTCGAGCAGACCGGCAGCGCGATCCGCCGCCACCACTCGCAGCGTTCGACGCTGATCGGCCTCAAGCTCAACAAGATCGGTCGTGTCACCGAGCTGCAGGATACGCCTGAAGTTCGCGGCATGATCAGCAAGGTTCAACATCTCGTCCGCATCGTCGGCGAGAAGTAAGTACGGAGCATGATCCCGAAAAGTGGGTACCGGTTTTCGGTTAAGATCATGCTCCAAGGATAAAGGAAGCTAACGATGAAGCTCAGCGATATCGCCGACAACGCCGGCTCGCGCAAGAAGCGCATGCGCGTCGGCCGTGGCATCGGTTCCGGCAAGGGCAAGACTTCGGGCCGCGGCGGCAAGGGCCAGACCGCGCGTTCGGGCGTGCGCATCAAGGGCTTCGAGGGCGGCCAGATGCCGCTGCATCGCCGCCTGCCGAAGCGCGGCTTCAACAACATCTTCCGGCTCGATTTCGCCGAGATCAATCTCGACCGGCTGCAGGAGGCGATCGACGCCAAGCTGGTCGACGCCAAGGAAACCGTCACCGTCGAATCGCTGGTCAAGGCCGGCGTGATCCGTCGCGCCAAGGACGGCCTGCGGCTGCTCGGCCGCGGCGAACTCAAGGCCAAGCTCGCGATCGAGGTGCACGGCGCCTCCAAGTCCGCGGTCGCGGCGGTCGAGAAGGCCGGCGGCACCGTGAAGATCCTGGCCCCGGCCAAGAAGGAAGAAGGCGAGGCGGCGTAACATCTGCGTCATCGCCCGCCTAATCGCGGGCGATCCGCACGATAGGACAATGGACTTATCGAAGCCGAGCACCAAATAATGTCCGGCGTCTGCCGATGGCCCCGACCGGGGCATCGGCTTGGGGGGCGGCGGGAGAAAGCCTGATCATGGTCTCAGCAGCAGAACAACTTGCGGCAAACCTCAATTTCGGCGCCTTGGCGAAAGCCGACGAACTGAAGAAGCGCATCTGGTTCACGCTGGGTGCGCTGCTTGTTTATCGGCTCGGCACCTACATTCCGCTGCCCGGCATCGACCCCGCGATCTGGGAGCAGGTGTTCAAGTCGCAGGCCGGCGGCATTCTCGGCATGTTCAACATGTTCGCCGGCGGCGGCATTCACCGCATGGCGATCTTCGCGCTGAACATCATGCCGTACATCTCGGCATCGATCATCATCCAGCTGCTGACCACGGTGTCTCCGCAGCTCGAGGCGCTGAAGAAGGAAGGCGAGGCCGGCCGCAAGACGCTGAACCAGTACACCCGCTATCTGACGGTGATCCTGGCCGCGTTCCAGTCCTACGGCATTGCCGTTGGCCTGCAGGGCGCCGGCAACGTCGTCAGCGACCCCGGCGTCTTCTTCCTGCTTTCGACGACGATCACGCTGACCGGCGGCACCATGTTCCTGATGTGGCTCGGCGAGCAGATCACCTCGCGCGGCATCGGCAACGGCATTTCGCTGATCATTCTGGCGGGCATTGTCGCCGAGCTGCCGTCGGCGCTCGCCAACATGCTGGAACTGGGACGCCAGGGCGCGCTGTCGACCGGGCTGATCCTGATCGTCATCGTGATGGCGGTCGCGGTGATCGCCTTCATCGTGTTCATGGAGCGCGCGCAGCGCAGGCTGCTGATCCAGTATCCGAAGCGCCAGGTCGGCAACAAGATGTTCGAGGGCCAGTCCTCGCATCTGCCGCTCAAGCTCAACACCT
>DASYRS010000007.1:0-4604 GCA_036004205.1 Dongiaceae bacterium | reverse complement strand
CCGTATTTGTCGCACAGCCCGCAAGGTGACTTAGAATGGCTAGCAATCGCTCAACATCATGGAATGCCAACGAGGCTCTTGGACTGGACTGAGAGTTTTCTCGCTGCAGCATACTTTGCCGTCGCGAAGACCGGCGTAGCAGGACCTGCCATGATCTACGCCTTTCAAGAAGAGGGCGTATTGCCGCCGGAGAACGATCCATTCTCAATTCGAAAGGATGGCTTGTATCGCCCTCCTCACATAACGTCGAGAATTCCGGCCCAACAGGCGCTCTTCACCATTCATGCCGATCCAACTGCTGAATACTCACCGCGGGGACTTGAGCAATGGATGATCGAGGCCGGCGCCTGCTACAACATAAAGAAACATCTCCATCTGTGCGGAATGACCGAAGCAGTGCTGTTCCCGGATATTGGTGGCCTCGCGAGCTACCTCGGATGGCTGTACAAGCGTCCCACCTCTACTCGGCGCGTTGGAAGAAAATGACGCGGGTGTGCCTACCGCCTTTTACGTAAACCCAACGCCGCGACTCGCCGCGGAACCGAATCGGAACGATTCGAGATTCCCGATGAGAACAGCGTTGTGCGATTCAAAGTCAGCCAATACAATGGCTTGAGGTTGTGTTCTTAAAGTAGTTTCGATGTTTCCGCTTTGTGCTGGTTCGGGCCTGCCGAGTCGCGTCCGAGTCGCGCATTGTGACGACTGGCCTTTTCCGGATTCGATGGGGTATCGGGAACCCATGACGACTGACCGACTCGAGTCGCTGATGCGGTTCCATCCCTTCACGCGCCTCAACAAACTGCTGGAAAGCGTACAAGCCGGCGGCGGGAATACGCCGCTCGCGTTGTCGGTCGGGGAGCCGCAATTCGCGCCCCCGCCGATGGTCGCCAAGCTGATCCATGAGCAGGCGCCGCTGTGGGGCAAATACCCGCTGGCAACGGGCACCGAGCCGTTCCGCAAGGCGGCGTCCGGCTGGCTCACCCGCCGCTTCCGCCTGCCCGACGGGATGATCGACCCGGCCAGGAACATCATGCCGGTCAGCGGCACGCGCGAGGCCTTGTTCCACATCGCGCTCTCCGCCGTGCCGGAAGCCGGCCCCGGCGACGAGAAGCCGGTCGTGCTGATGCCGAACCCGTTCTATCACGTCTATGCCGGCGCGGCGGCCGCGGCGGGGGCGGAGCCGTATTTCCTGAACGCGACGGCGGAATCCGGTTTCCTGCCCGTGATCGAGGCGGTGCCGGATTCGATCCTGCAGCGCACCGCTCTGGTCTATCTCTGCTCGCCCGCCAATCCTCAAGGGTCGGTCGCCAGCCTCAACTACCTGAAGCAGTGGCTCACCCTCGCGCAGCGCTGGAACTTCGTGCTGGCGAGCGATGAATGCTATTCGGAGATCTATCGCGGCACGCCGCCGCACGGCGCGCTGGAAGCTGCGCGCGATCTCGGTGGCTCGCTCGAAAACCTCATCGTGTTCCATTCGCTCTCCAAGCGCTCGAGCGGCGCGGGCTTGCGTTCCGGCTTCGTCGCGGGCGACGCGCGGTTGATCCAGCGCCAGGCCCAGCTGATCAATTTCGGCGGCGTCGCGACGCCGTATCCCATCCTCGCCGCCGCGACCGAGCTGTGGCAGGACGAGGAGCACGTGACGGACTACCGCGCCAGATATGTCGCGAATTTCGAGGCGGCGCAGGACGCGCTCGGCGCCACCTTCGGCGAGGTGCGCGCGGAAGGCGGGTTCTTCCTGTGGCTCGATGTCGGCGACGGCGAAGCAGCAGCAAAGGCCTTGTGGGAGCAGGCGGCGATCAAAGTGTTGCCCGGCGGCTACATGGCGCGCGCGGATGCCAGCGGCTTCAACCCCGGCCAGCGCTATATCCGCGTCGCCCTGGTATTGGAACCGGACGACATGGCCGCGGCTTTGAAGCGCATGGCCCCCGTGCTGGAGCGCGTCGCCGAGCAACACCGCGACAGCAAAGCCGCCGCGCAACCCCGGACGATGATGATATGATGGGGACGGGCTCGCGTGTTTCCCCCCTCCCCCAGTTTTGGGGGAGGGGGTTTTGGATTGTGTGTGATGGTGTAACTCCATGGCGATGACCGGCGATCAGATCTATGGGCGGCCCTCGCTGCCTCGCACGAGCGGCGGCGGGTGGGGCGAGTTCGTGCGGCGGCGGCTGGCCGAGATCGCGGGCGGCATTTTCCTTGCCATCGCCACCGCCTATCTGCTGAGCGTGCTGACCGCCCACGAGAGCGATCCCAGCTTCAACCGCGCGATCGACGGACCGACCCTCAACCTGATGGGACCGATCGGCGCCTATGTCGGTGACTTCGCGCTGCAGGGCCTCGGCCTTGCCGCCATCATCTTCGCGCTGGCGCCCGCGGCCTGGGGCTGGAAGCTGATCCGCGACCGGCGGCTCGACCGCTGGTGGCTGAAGGTGACGCTGCTGCCGTTCTCCGCCTTGCTCACCGCCGGCGCCTGCGCCGCCATTCCGACCACCGTGCACTGGCCCTGGATCGCCGGCATGGGCGGGTTCTCCGGCCGCCTGCTGCTGATCGGCGCCAACGGCAAGGAAGGGCTGAAGGCGCTGCTCGATTCCATGGGCGTGCCGCCGGTGTTGGGTTCGCCGCTGCTGCCCGCCACCTTCATCCTCGCGGTCGCGGCCGTCATCGTGGTGTTCTTCACCCTCGGCATCAGCATGAGCGGCTATATCCGCGCCGGGCGCCGCGTCGCCACCGCCGGGCACAAGGTCGGCCAGGCGATCGATCGCGGCCGCATGGCCTTCGGCCGCCGCAAGCCTGAGGAAGAGGTCGAGGAGGACGAGGACGAGGACGACGAGGAATCGCCCCGCACGCAGCGCCCGGGATTCTTCAAGCGCCTGTTCCAGCGCTCACCCAGGCCCGCCGCAGCGCCGCGCGCCCGCCTGGAACCCAGCTTCGATGGCAGCGCGCGCGAGACCGAGATCGACCTGCCGCCCGCGCCTTCGCTGAAGCCGGAGGCGAAAGGCGGCCTGGTCTCGGTCTTCCACCGCGAGAAGAAACCGAAGGCAAAGCCGGCCAAGCGCGAGACCAAGCAAGCCAAGCTCGATTTCGAAGGCGAGTTCGAACTGCCGTCGGTCGATCTGCTGGCGCGACCCGCCGTCAACGCCGCCGCCCAGCGCATCAACGAAGAGAGTTTGGAGAAGAACGCGCGGCTGCTCGAGACCGTGCTCGACGATTTCGGAGTCAAGGGCCAGATCGTGCGCATCCGGCCCGGCCCGGTCGTCACGCTCTATGAGCTGGAGCCGGCGCCCGGCACCAAGACATCGCGCGTGGTCAGTCTTGCCGACGACGTCGCGCGCTCCATGAGCGCGGTCAGCGTGCGCATCGCCGTGGTGCCCGGCCGCTCCGTCATCGGCATCGAGCTGCCGAACCGCGAGCGCGAGACCGTGGCGCTGCGCGAGCTGCTGGAAGACGAAGGCTACAATGCCAGCCAGGCCAAGCTGGCGCTGGTGCTGGGCAAGGATATCGGCGGGCAGCCGATCGTGGTCGACCTCGCGCGCATGCCGCATCTGCTGATCGCCGGCACCACCGGCTCGGGCAAGTCGGTCGCGATCAACACCATGATCATGTCGCTGCTCTACCGGCTGACGCCCGACCAGTGCAAGTTCATCATGATCGATCCCAAGATGCTGGAGCTGTCGGTCTATGACGACATCCCGCATCTGCTGGCGCCCGTCGTCACCGAGCCGAAGAAGGCCATCGTCGCGCTGAAGTGGGTGGTGCGCGAGATGGAGAACCGCTACCGCGCCATGTCCAAGCTCGGCGTGCGCAACATCGAAGGCTACAACCAGCGTCTCGAGCAGGCGCGCAACGCCGGCGAACAGCTGACGCGCCGGGTGCAGACCGGCTTCGACCCCGACACCGGCAAGCCGATCTACGAGGAAGAGCCGTTCGACCTCAACCCCCTGCCCTTCATCGTCGTCGTCGTGGACGAGATGGCCGACCTCATGCTGGTCGCGGGCAAGGACATCGAGGCGGCGATCCAGCGCCTGGCGCAGATGGCGCGCGCGGCCGGCATCCACATCATCATGGCGACCCAGCGCCCGTCGGTCGACGTCATCACCGGCACCATCAAGGCCAACTTCCCGACCCGCGTCTCCTTCCACGTCACGACCAAGATCGACAGCCGCACGATCCTCGGCGAGACCGGTGCGGAGCAGCTGCTGGGCCAGGGCGACATGCTCTATATGGCCAATGGCGGGCGCATCACGCGCATCCACGGCCCCTTCATCTCCGACAAGGAGGTCGAAACCATCGTCAAGTTCCTGAAGAGCCAGGGCGAGCCCGCCTACCTGCAGGAAGTGACCGAGAGCGACGAGGACGGCGCGCTTGGCGAAGACGGCGCACTCGGTGGCGGCAACGCTTCATCGGGCGACGATCTCTACGACCAGGCGGTCGCGCTGGTGGCGCGCGAGCGCAAATGCTCGACCAGTTTCATCCAGCGCTATCTCCAGATCGGCTACAACCGCGCCGCCCGCATCGTCGAGCGCATGGAAAAAGAAGGCGTGGTGAGCCAGGCCAACCACGTCGGCAAGCGCGAAGTGCTGGCGCCGGAGGGCGGCGGGCGGGATTAG
>DASYRS010000006.1:0-1927 GCA_036004205.1 Dongiaceae bacterium | reverse complement strand
TCGACCACCTTCACCTTGATGCCGGTCAGCTTCTCCCACATCGGGCCGGAGAAGTTCAGCGGGTCCAACGCTTGCAAGCCCGCTTCCCAGACGATGGTGACAGTCGTGCCTTTGTATTTCTGGGCCTCCTTCACGGCGATCTCCGCCGCGCTTTCGGCCATCGCGGTCGACGCCCAAGAGATCGCCAATCCGGCGACGGCGCCCACCCATGCCACTTTGTTGATCAGCCTCATGGTCTCTCTCCCGTTTACGGCGAACGCGCGGCGGCATTCGCCTTGTTATACCCTCGCCGGCTCCCAGAGACCGGCTCGGGATTCTCTATCGCCGCGCCGGAGGTCACCCTCCGAAGCGGCCGCGATAAGCCTCCAGCCGCGCCTTGAAGCGCGGCCCATCCAGCACCGCACGATTGACGACACCGCGCGGGGTACGGCCGTGCTGGATATCCAACACCGCTTTCACATCGGCCGCGCCGTTGCCGGCGAAGCATTGATCGGTCCAGCACAAAGCGTGCGGCGTCAGGATCACGTTCTCGAGCTTCAGGATCGGATCGTCCGGTGCCGGCGGCTCGGCCTCCAGCACGTCGAGGCCGGCGCCGGCGATGCGCCGCTCAGTCAGCACTTTGGTCAGCGCCTTCTGATCGACGATCGGCCCGCGCGCGGTGTTGATGAGGAATGCGCTCGGCTTCATCAAAGCCAGTCGCTCCGCATTCACCAGATGCTTGGTCTCGGCCGAGAGCGGGCAGTTGACGGTGAGCACATCGGCACGGCGAAACAAATCCTCCATTCCGACCAGCTCGATGCCAAGCTCCGCCGCCACCGATTTATCGGCGAACGGATCGTGAGCGATGAACTTCATGTCGAAGGGCTTGGCGAGGCGGAACAGCTCCGCGCCGATATTGCCGATGCCGATCGATCCCAGCGTGCGCCCGACCAGCCCGACGCCCATGTGATCGACCCGCTTGGCGAAGGCTTCCGGACCGGACCTGGTCAGCTTGTCCTTGATCAGCATCTTGCCGGTCAAAGCCAGCATCAGCGCCATGATCGAGACCGCCACCGGTCGGCGCACGCCATCGGGCGTGATGCAGAGCGCGATGCCGGCCTCGGTGCAGGCTTCGACATCGACGTTGTCGTAGCCGACGCCGAAGCGCGCCACCGCCGACAGGCGCCCGTTCGGGTGGATGCTCTCGCGCGCGAAGCGCGGGATCAGCAGGATCAGCGCGTCGAAATCCGCCAGCTGGTCGGCGCGGATCGGGTTCGACGCATCGATGTAGGCAAGCTCGACGCCGGGCGCGTTCCGCAGCGGTTCGATGTCGAAGTCCGGGAAGGTCGGCGAGCCGTCCGACTTCTTGAAATCCCCCGACAATGCGACGCGGAATGTGTCGGCCATGGCAGTCTCACCGCTTCTTGCAGCCGGCGCGGAGCTGGGTGACCGCTTCGGTCAAGGCGTTCTGCAGCACCCAGACATCGCCGGAATAGCAGATGAAATCGAAGCCCCATTTGTAATAGTCGATCCCGGTCTCCACGTTCGGCACCAGCCTGCCCAGCGCCTTCTTGTGCTTGCGGCAGGCGGCGACCACCTTGTCGATGGCGCCGGTGAATTTCGGATTGGCGAACTCGCCCGGAATGCCGAGCGAGACCGACAGGTCGAAATGCCCGACCCACAGGCAATCGACGCCGTCCATCGCCGCGATGGCATCGGCGTTCTTGACGCCCTCCGCCGTCTCGATCTGGCAGAACAAGGTGGTGCGCTGGTTGGCGGCCGCCAGCTTCTTCGGCACCGCGCCGCCGGTATAGGCATCGTGCGCGACGCCGAGCGCCACGCCGCGCTTGCCCTCCGGATGGTACTTCATGCAATCGAGGATCGCGCGCGCCTCCTGGGCGCTGCCCACCATCGGCAGCATGATGCCTTCCGCGCCCATGTCGCAGGC
>DASYRS010000005.1:0-2430 GCA_036004205.1 Dongiaceae bacterium | reverse complement strand
GCCGATGCGACCAAGGTCAATTACGTACCGTTCTCCGGCGGCGGCGAAGCGCTGGCGGCGGTGATGGGCGGCCACGTGACCGCGGGCGTCAGCGGCCTCAGCGAATGGGTCGGCCAGATCCAGGCGGGCGAACTGCGCGCCCTCGCGATTTCCTCCGCCGAGAAGGTCGAAGGCGTCGATATCCCGACGCTGAAGGAACAGGGCGTCAATGTCGACCTTGCCAACTGGCGTGCGGTAGTCGCGCCTCCGGGCATCGACGATGCGCAGAAGAAGGCGCTGGTCGACGCGGTCGACGCGATGGTGAAGAGCGACGGCTGGAAGAAGGTGCTGGCCGACAAGGGCTGGATGGACCTCTATATGTCCGGCGATGACTTCACCAAGTACCTGGCCGACGAGAATGCGCGCGTCACGGCCATCCTGAAGACGCTGGGCCTGGTTTCGTAATCCCATGCTCTCGAAGAGCGAGGCGGCGGCCGAGATCCTCCTGGGTCTCGGCGTCGCCGCACTCGGCGGCTTCATCCTCTACGAAACCGGGAATATCCGGGTCGCGCCGATTTATTCCAAGGTCGGGCCCGCCGTCATCCCGTACATCGTCGGCGGGGTGATGGCCATCCTGGGGCTGGCGCTGTCATGGGAAGGCTGGCGCGTCCGCTCGGGCAGGCCGCCCGCGAACACGCCCGGCCTCGACGTGCCCCTCGATGCGCCCGGCAGCCTGCTCGATACCCCCGGCACATACGGGCAGTCGACCGATTGGAAATCGCTGGCACTGATCGGATTGGGATTGGCGGTCCAGGTCTGCCTGCTCGATCCCAGCGACGCGCCGTTCGGCATCGACACGCTGTTCGCCTCCTTGAGCCCTCCCGTTGCGCACGCCGTGACCGCGATCTCGGGCTTCATTCCGACCGAGACCATCGTGTTCGTCTGTGTCGCCGCCGCCTTCGGCAGCCGGCGTCCTCTGCGCGATGTCATCATCGGCCTGGTGCTGGCGAGCATCGCCTATGTCGGGTTCGTGTACGGGCTGAGGTTGCCGCTGCCGGCCGGCATCCTGGCGGGGGTGCTGTGATGCAGACCTTCTCCGCCTTGATGGACGGTTTCGCGACCGCGCTCACCCTCACCAATCTCGGCTGGTGCCTGATCGGGGTGACGCTCGGCACGGCCATCGGCATTCTGCCCGGCATCGGGCCTGCCCTGACCATCGCGCTGCTGCTGCCGCTGACTTCGCATCTCGACCCGACCGGTGCCTTCATCATGTTCGCCGGGCTCTATTACGGCGCGATGTATGGCAGCTCCACCACCTCGATCCTGCTGAACACGCCCGGCGAGACCGGCTCCATCATCACCGCGGTCGAGGGCAATTTGATGGCGCGGCAAGGGCGCGGCGCCGCCGCCCTTGCCACCGCCGCCATCGGCTCGTTCGTCGCCGGCACCATCGGCACCATCTTGTTGACGGTCGTCGCGCCCCTGATGGTGAAGGTCGCGCTGAAGTTCGGGCCGGCAGAATATTTCGCGCTCATGGTCGTCGCTTTCACCACGGTGTCCGGATTGCTTGGCGCCTCGCGCCTGCGCGGGCTGATCAGCCTCTTCCTCGGCATCGCCCTCGGCATGGTCGGCACCGATCAGTTGACCGGACAGGCGCGCTTCACCTTCGGCATCCCCAATCTGCTGGACGGCATCGACATCACGCTGGTCGTGGTCGGCCTGTTCGCGGTGGGCGAGGCGTTCTATGTCGCCTCGCGCGCCGACCTGCGCAACGCCGAGATCGTGCCGATCAAGGGCTCGCTGTGGATGACGCGCACCGAATGGGCGCGCTCCTGGAAGCCGTGGCTGCGCGGCACGGCGCTCGGATTCCCGTTCGGCGCGCTGCCGGCGGGCGGCACGGAGATTCCGACCTTCCTCTCCTATTTCCTCGAAAAGAAGCTGGCCAAGCGGCCGGAGGAATTCGGCAAGGGCGCGATCGAAGGCGTCGCCGGACCGGAAGCCGCCAACAACTCAGCGGTCGCCGGCGTGCTGGTGCCGCTCTTGACGCTGGGCCTGCCGACCTCCGCCACCGCCGCCATCATGCTGGCGGCGTTCCAGCAATATGGATTGCAGCCCGGCCCACTGCTGTTCACCAGCAACAGCACCCTGGTCTGGGGCCTGATCGCCAGCCTCTATATCGGCAACATCGCCTTGCTGGTGCTGAACCTGCCGCTGGTCGGACTCTGGGTGCGGCTGCTGGCGATCCCGACGCCGCTGCTCTACGCCGGCATCCTGGTGTTTGCGACGCTCGGCGTCTATTCGCTGAACCAGTCGGTGTTCGACCTGTTGCTGCTGCTGATCATCGGCATCGTCGGGTACCTGATGCGGCGGTTCGACGTGCCGGTGGCGCCCTGCATCATCGGCATGATCCTGGGGCCGCTGGCCGAGGAGCAGTTCCGCCGCGCCTTGATG
>DASYRS010000004.1:0-8658 GCA_036004205.1 Dongiaceae bacterium | reverse complement strand
GCTCGCTCTGCTCGCTAAGCCTCCGCATCCTTCCCCCGCACGGGGGGAAGGGGGGTGTTTATTGAAGGGAGGATTCATATCGGCGAATGACGCGTTTCACTGCGAATGCTTGGCGACCGCGTCCTTTGCCGCTTGCACCAGCGCCTTGCCATCGAGACCGTTCTTGGTCGCCTCGTCGATCCAGCGGTTGACGACTTGCTCGTTGAGCTTGTCGAACTCCGCCTTCTCCTCAGCGCTCAATGCAATGATCTCGCCGCCGGAATCGGTGCGCATCTTTTTGCCCGGCGCCTCGAACGAGTTCCACAGCTCGCCAGCCTGGGTCGCCAGCGCGGCGCCGCTATTGTCGTCGATCACCTTTTTCAGGTCATCGGGCAAGCCGTCGTAGCGGTCCTTGTTCATGGCCAGCAGGAACAGGGAGGTGCCGAACCGGCTGCCGTCGGCTCCCTCGACCGAATATTTGGTCATCTCCTGCAGCTTGATGGCGGGCACCACTTCGAACGGGATCAGAGCGCCATCGACCGCCTTCTTGGACAACGCCTCGGGCAGGCTCGGCAGCGGCATGCCCACCGGCTCCGCACCCCAGGATTCGATCACCCAGGCTCCCGTGCGCGAGGGCGTGCGCAGCTTCAGCCCCTTGAGGTCGGCCGGCGAATGAACCGGCTTGTCGACGGTGTGGATCGCGTTGCCGGCATGGACGAACAGCAGCAGGACCTTCACGTCCTTGAAATCGTCCGCGACCATTGGATAGACGTCCTGGATCGCGAGATCGGTCGCCAGCGCATCGCCGCGATGGATGCCCGGCAATTCGAACACTTCGGAGCGCGGGAACTGGCCCGGTGTATAGCCCGGCAGCGTCCACACGATATCGGCGACGCCGTCGCGCACCTGGCCGAACAACTCCGGCGGCTTGCCTCCCATGGACATGGAAGGAAACAGCTCGATCTTGATGCGGCCGCCTGAGTCGGCCTCGATCTTCTTGGCCCAGGGCTCCAGGAACTTGGCGTGAGCCGGCGATTTGGGGCCGAGGAAATGGTGCAGGGTCAGCGTGACTTCCTGCGCGGCGGCAGAGGCCGCGCCGAGCAGGCCAAGTGCCAGCGCCACAGCGAGCGTTTTCAGCAGTTTCATTTTTTCCTCCCGGCCGTGGAGTTTCTCTCCTTCGGTCCAACGATGATGCTGCCTATTTTTGTTATATAAAAATGAAAACTGACCCCTATTCCATATCCATATGGTTATAACTCTGCCTCCTCCCGCTTGGCCGCCGCCTCCCGGATGGTCTGCATCAGCATGACGGCGGGCAGGCTGGGCGGGGTATCGGCGCGGGTGGTGAGGCCGACCGGCCCGGTCGTCGCCTCCGTCGCCACCGGCAATTCGGCCAGCATCCCGTCCGTCAGGTCGTCGGCGATGACGCCGCGCGAAATGATCCAGACCGCGTCGGTCATGCGGGTGTAGCGCCGGCCGAATGCCATCGACACGGTCTCGATCTGGTCGGGGATGGTGGCGATGCCGTGAGTGATGAGGAACCGCTCGACCAGCGGCCGGATGATCGATCCCTCCGTCGGCATCAGCACGGTGTGGCGCGCGATCTTGGCGAGGTCGAACGGCTGGTCACGCAGCAATGGATGATCGGGGCGGACGACGAACGAGACGCGCTCCGAATAGAGATGCTCGAAGCTGAGGCCCGTCATCAGCTCCGGATCGGCGAGCCGTCCCACCACCAGATCGAGATCGCCGGTGCGCAATTGCGAGAGCAGCACCGAATTCTCGCCCGTCACCACCCGCACGATCGTCCCCATATTCTCCTGCTTGAACAGGCTGACCGCGAGCGGCACGACCCGCGTCGATACGGTCGGCAGGGCGCCGACCTTGATCGCCATGCCGCCCCGGTTGCGCGCCTGGGTGATGGAATCGATGCCCTGGCGCAGCGCCGTGATGCTGGCGCCGGCATAGCGCAGGAACACATCGCCGAACCGCGTCAGCGCGACCCCGCGCCCCCGCCGCTCGAACAAGGCAACGCCCAGCAGTTCCTCCAGTTCGCGGATGGTCTTGGAAACCGCCGGCTGGGTGATGGACAAAGCGGCCGCCGCCTTGACCACGCTGCGCTGGCGCGCGATCTCCAGGAAGCATTGCAGATGGCGATATTTGACCCGCTGATCGAGCGACATGAAGCTCCTCGAGCCATATCCAAATGATTATGCTTCCAGCATAAAACGTTACTATACATAACTAACCGGCGCGGCCAAGATCGCTGATGGCGACATGAGGAGGGAATGAGAAACCCCATGGCCTTCGGCCTCTTCAATCACCAAGTGCTTCATTTCAAGGACGAAAACGCCCGGCAGGCGCGGGTGATCGTGTTCGCGAACTCGCTCGGCACCGATCTGCGGATCTGGGACGATCTGGCCGGGCGCCTGGCCGATGGATGGCGGATCCTGCGCTACGATTTGCGCGGACATGGCTTGTCCGATGCGCCGCCCGCGCCCTATTCCGTCGACGACCACGTTGCCGACCTGATCGCGCTGCTGGAGGCGCGCAAGATCGAACGGGCGCTGATCGTCGGCTTGTCGGTCGGCGGCATGATCGCGCAAGGCCTGGCGGCCCAGCGCCGCGATCTGGCGCGGGCGCTGGTACTGTGCGACACCGCCCATCGGATCGGAACGGCTGAGATGTGGAACGCCCGGATCGAAGCCGTGCGCAAAGGCGGCCTTGCTTCGATCGCCGATGCGATCCTGGAACGCTGGTTCTCGACCGGCTTCCGAAGAACGCGCGCAAGCGATCTCGCCGGCTATCGCAGCATGCTGGTTCGGACGCCGCTCGAGGGCTACGTCGGCACCTGCGCGGCGCTGCGCGATGCGGATCTGACGGCGCAGGCGCGCGGCCTCGCCCAGCCGACCTTGTGCCTGGTCGGCGAGGAGGACGGCGCGACCCCGCCCGAGCTGGTAAGATCGCTGAGCGCGCTGGTGCCGAAAGCGATGTTCGAGATCGTGCCGAATGCCGCTCATCTGCCTTGCATCGAGCAGCCGGACATCCTGGCCGCGCGCATCGAGGCCTTTGCGAGGGAGACGCTGAGTGCCTAGCCGACCGAAGCGGGAGGGCTTGTTCGCCCAGGGCATGGAAACCCGGCGCGCCGTGCTGGGCGACGCCCATGTCGACGGCGCGGAGGCCAGCCAGACCGAGTTCGATGCGCCGTTCCAGGCCCTGATCACAGAGGGTGCCTGGGGCTCCGTCTGGTCGCGGCCGCATTGGAGCAAGCGGGAACGCTCAATGGTGACGATCGCTCTGCTGGCCGCCCTGGGATATGACGAGGAGCTGGCCATGCATGTGCGCGCGACGCGCAACACCGGCGCCAACG
The DNA here is from genome assembly GCA_036004205.1 of Dongiaceae bacterium. Lineage (GTDB taxonomy): Bacteria > Pseudomonadota > Alphaproteobacteria > Dongiales > Dongiaceae > Dongia_A. Next base: position 5,309 of record DASYRS010000004.1, on the reverse strand, counting down.
AGGAAGACGTGCGCGAGGCGATGATGCATGTCGCGATCTATGCCGGCGTGCCGGCCGCCAACCACGCGATCAAGATCGTCAAGCAGACCTATGCCGAGATGACGGAGAAGACTGCGAAGCGAAAGAAGTCCAAATGAGCGAGCCGGCTGAGTTCCTGCCGTGCGACCGCGCTTGGCATCCGGCCGCAATTCCCTCGGCCTACCGGTCGACGACCTATCGCTCACCGGGCCGGCCGTTGCTCGCGGTGCCGCAGTCCGTCGGGGAATTGAGCGGCCCCGTGTTCGGCGACACGCCGCTGGACCCGCTCGACAACGACCTGATCCGTAACTATGCCACGACCGGCGATGCGATCGGCGAGCGCATCATCGTCCATGGCACGGTGATGGATGAAAACGGGCGGCCCGTGCCCGGCGCGCTGATCGAGATCTGGCAGGCCAACGCCGGCGGCAAATACCGCCACGGCAACGACAAATACATGGCCGCGCTCGACCCCAATTTCGGCGGCGGTGGGCGCGTCATCAGCGATGCGGAGGGCGGCTATTCTTTCCGCACCATCCGGCCGGGGCCCTATCCGTTCCCGAACGACGGCTGCGCCTGGCGCCCGGCGCACATCCACCTCTCGATCTTCGGCCATGCTTTCGTGCAACGCCTCGTCACCCAGCTGTATTTCGAAGGCGATCCGCTGATCCGGCGCTGCGTCATCGTCAACACGATCAAGGACCCAAAGGCGATCGCCAGCCTGGTCGCGAAGCTCGACATGGATGCGATGCAGGCGTTCGACTGCCTCGCCTACCGCTTCGACATCGTGCTGCGCGGCCGCAAGGCCACGCCGTTCGAGGGTGCCTGACATGGCGCTCAAGGAAACGCCGTCCCAGACCGCCGGACCCTTTGTCCATATCGGGACGATGCCGGCCATCGCCGGGCTGAAGACGCGGCATCCAGGACCGGACAACATCCTGGCGCGCAACGGCACCCTCGGCGAGCGCATCCGCATCGAAGGCCTGATCTACGATGGCGCCGGCGCCCTGGTAAAGGATGCCCTGGTTGAGATCTGGCAGGCCAATGCCAACGGCCAATATGGCTCCAACGACTTCACCGGCTTCGGCCGTGCCGCGACCGATTTCGAGACCGGCCTGTTCTTCTTCGAGACCGTCAAGCCCGGCAGAGCACCCTATCGCGACGGCAGGATGCAGGCGCCGCACGTCACGCTCTCGATCTTCGCCCGTGGCATCAACATCCACCTGCAGACCCGCCTCTATTTCTCCGATGAAACCGCGTCCAACGCCGCCGACCCGGTCCTGCAACTGGTTGGGCAGCCCGACCGGATCGCGACCTTGATCGCGCGGCGAGAGGCAAGCCGTCCGCTCTACCGCTTCGATATCCGTCTGCAGGGCGACCGGGAGACGGTCTTCTTCGATTTCTAGAAAGCGGGTAGATTGCCGGAATGAGCGCTTCCGTGTTCGATCATCCCTGGCTGTCCGCCCTGCTCGGCGACGAGGAACTTGCGCGACATTTCAGCGCCGAGGCGGAACTGCGCGCGATGCTGGAGTTCGAGGTCGCCCTGGCGATGGCCGAGGCCGAGCTCGGCATCATCCCGATGGAAGCCGCGCAGGCCATCGCCGCCACCGCCCTCACCTTCCAGCCCGATCGGGCGGCGCTGGCGGCCGGGACGGCGCGCGACGGCATGGTGGTCCCTGACTGGGTGAGCCAGTTGCGTCGTGCCGTCGGCACGCCGCACGGCGAACACGTCCATTTCGGATCGACCAGCCAGGACGTGCTGGATACCAGCCTGATCCTTCGGCTGAAGCCGGTGCTTGGAATCCTCGCGGCGCGCCTCACGGCCTTCGATAGCCGCTTGGCCGCATTGGCGGCGGATCACGGCTCCAGGTCGACGATGGGCCGCACGCGCATGCAGCGTGCCCTGCCCATCACCTGGAAAGACAGGATCGCGACCTGGCGCGACCCGCTGACGCGTCATCAGAAGCGCCTGCAGGAGCTGACCGGGCGCCTGCTGGTGGTGCAATGCGGCGGGCCGGTGGGGACATTGGACAAGCTGGGCGACAAGGGGCCGTCGGTTGCCGCCGCGCTGGCAAGCCGGCTCGACCTCGCCGTCCCCGCCATTTCCTGGCACAGCGCGCGCGATACCTTGGCGGAGTTCGCCGGCTGGCTTTCGATGCTGACCGGCGCGCTCGGCAAGATCGGGCAGGACATCGCATTGTTGGCCCAGAATGAGATCGCCGAGGTGACCGTGACCGGCGCCGGCCAATCCTCCGCGATGCATCACAAGCAGAACCCGGTCCTGGCCGAGATCCTGGTGACTCTCGCCCGCTTCAACGCCACCCAAATATCGGCCATGCACCACGCATTGGTGCATGAGCAGGAGCGCTCCGGCGCCGCCTGGACCCTGGAATGGATGGTGCTGCCGCAGATGACGGTCGCGGCGGGCGCATCGCTCGCGCGCGGGCTCACGTTGCTGGACGCGCTGCGGATCAACGCCAAGTAGCGTCAGGCCGCTTTCACGCCGCCGAACGGGACGATCTTGTTGCCGACGTCGTGGCCGATATCGGCACGGCCAAGATAGCTGATGCCGGATTTCCGGCACCAATGCTGCACGACCTCGATCTCGGTCTGGCCGAAATCGGGGTCGTTCTCCGGAATCGCGCTGCAACGGCCAAGCCTGATGCCGGCGACGCGCCGGACCGCCGGATTGCTCGTGATGTGGAACAGCGAGCGGTCGATGCGGTACATGTATTCCGACACTTCCTCCAGCATCAGCACATGACCGGTGAGGTCGGGCTGAAGCGGCGTGCCGATCAGCTGGCTGAAGATCATCATGTTGAAGGCGGCGAACTTGCCGGACGCGGCGACCGACGGCTCCAGCGCATCCGCCGCGCCGGTGGAGAGATAGGACAGCGCCCGCGCCACCGCCGCCTCGCCGCCGGTGCGGGCGATATCGGCCGGCATCGGGCCGTGGACGACATTCTGGAACCCCTTGGCGTAGAGGCCGGCAAGCAGCGCCCCGGCGTCGCTGTAGCCGAGATAGGTCTTGACATGCGAGGCTTCGTTCAGCTTCCCCAGCACGTCCTCGGCTATCCGGCAGGAGCCATAGCCGCCGCGACCGAACCACAGCACGTCGAACGCGGGATCGTTGGCGATTTCGACGAAGGCCGTGGCGCGCTCGGCGTCGGACCCGGCAAAATGCCCCGATGACAGGAAGCATTGCGGATGGAAATGGAGTTCGACCGAGGGAAAGCGCTCGCCGGCCAGCGCGCTCACCCGCTCCGCCATGGCTGGCTCCAGGCGCGACGACGGCGTGACGATGCCGACCTTAATCCTGCGCGTCATTCACCACCCATTTACCGCCGGTCTGCTTTACTCGTAGTCGGGCCATTTACCCCGCCCGACTTGACGTCGGGCCATTTACCACGCGCGTAACCTGTGCGATCAACACGCATGACATCGGGGCCGAATCAGGGGCGACCTTATTTCTTCTGCGGCATCGGCGGTAGCGGAATGTTGCCGCTGGCCCTGATCCTGCGGGCCAAGGGCTTCTCGGTCGAGGGTTCCGACCGTTCGCTGGACCAGGGCCGCCTAGCTCGGAAATTCCAGTTCCTGCGCGACCGCGGTATCGCCCTCCATGCCCAGGATGGCAGTGGCGTCACGCAGGCGGACCAGGTCCTGGTGACATCCGCCGCCGTCGAGGAAACGGTGCCGGACGTGCAGGCCGCCCGCCGGCTGGGCGTGCCGGTGATGCGCCGGGCCGAGCTGCTGGCCCAGCTTTTCAACGCCGCGCCTCAGAGCATCGCCATCGGCGGAACCAGCGGCAAATCGACCACCACCGGCATGATCGGCTGGATCCTGCATCACGCCGGCCGCGACCCGACCATCATGAACGGCGCCATCATGAAGAACTTCATCACGCCGGAGATTCCTTTTGCCGGCGCGGTGGTCGGAAGCGGCGATGCCTTCATCAGCGAGGTCGACGAGAGCGACGGGTCCATCGCCTTGTTCAATCCGCGCATCGCCATCGTCAACAACATCTCGCTCGATCACAAGACGATGGACGAGCTGCGCGCGCTGTTCCGCGATTTCGTCGCCAAGGCGGAGATCGCGGTGCTCAATCTGGACAATGAGGAGACGAAAGCGCTCGTGGCGTCGCTGCCGGCCGCCAAGATTTCCACCTACAGCCTGACGGACCGCGGCGCGCATCTGTTCGCGCACGATCTGCGGCCTTCACTCGAAGGAATCGACTTTGCCGTCAGCGACCGGCAGACCGGCGATCAAGCCCATGTGCACCTGCAAGTGCCGGGCACGCACAACGTCTCGAATGCGTTGGCGGCTTTATGCGCGGCGCGTGCCTGCGGCCTTTCCCTGCGCGAGGCCGCCGAAGGTCTTGCCGGATTCAACGGCATCAAGCGCCGATTCGAACGCGTGGGCACGGCGAATGGCGTCACCATCATCGACGATTTCGCGCACAACCCGGACAAGATCGCCGCGACCCTGGAGACCCTGCACACCTTTCCCGGCCGGCTGCTGGTCATGTTCCAGCCGCACGGCTATCGCCCCTTGAAGCTGATGCAAAATGAGCTGATTGCCTGCTTCGCGGATGACCTGCATCAAGGCGACATCCTGGTGATGCCGGAGCCGGTCTATTACGGCGGCACCACCGAACGCCTGGTGACCAGCGAGGACATCGTGCACGGGGTCAACGCCGGCGGCCGCGACGCCTTCGCCTTCGCCGACCGCGCGGCCTGCGGCGACAAGCTCATCGCCCTCGCCCAACCGGGTGACCGCATTGTCATCATGGGCGCGCGCGACGACACCCTGCCGGAATTCGCGGCGGATTTGCTGAAGCGATTGGGGTAGATCTCAAGTCATCATCAGCGTCACCGCCCGATCGGCGATGGCGAGCGCGGGAGCGTTGGTGTTGCCCGATATCAACGTCGGCATCATCGACACGTCGAACACGCGCAGGCCCTGGATGCCGCGCACCCGCAACTTGTCATCCAGCACCGCCATGTCGTCGTGGTCCGGGCCCATGCGGCAGGTGCCGACCGGGTGATAGTTGGTCTTGACGTTGCGCTTGCAGTGCCGCTCAAGGTCTTGGTCGGATTGCTTGTCGGCGCCGGGATAGAGTTCTCCGGTCAGCATGTCCTTCATCGGCCGGGTTCCCATGACCTCGCGCGCAAAGCGGACGCCCGCCATCTGGAGCTTCAGATCCTCCGGCTCGCCAAAGAAATTCGGATCGACCACCGGCGGATCGCGTGGGTCGGCCGAGCGTAGCGTGACTGAGCCGCGGGATTTCGGGC
>DASYRS010000003.1:0-8141 GCA_036004205.1 Dongiaceae bacterium | reverse complement strand
TCTACAAGTTCATCCTGTCGATGACGCCGTTCCGCCGCATCATCAGGGACTATTTCGAGGTCTGCGAAAGCTATTTCGCGGCCATCAAGACCTCGAGCCTGTCGCAGATCGAAGCGATCGACATGGGGCGGCGCGGCCTGCACAACGAAGGCTCGGAGATCCTCCGCGACCGGCTGGCCGGCAAGGTGGAGATGGACTTCAGCACCGCGCGGCGGCTGTTCACGCTGATCTGCGCCCTGCACATGAAGACGTGAGGGCGGCATGGCGAGCCAGCCCGGCAGCGTCCTGTTCTGCTGCACCCACAACTCGATCCGCTCGCCGATGGCGGAGGGGATTCTCAAGTATCTGCGCGGCAAGAGCATCTTCGTGGATTCGGTCGGCGTGCGCGCCAGCGAGATCGACGGCTTCGTCGTCGCAGTGATGGACGAAATCGGCATCGACATGACGAAGCACCGCTCAAAGACCTTCGAGCAGCTGGAGGACACCTCTTTCGATCTCATCATCTCGCTGTCGCCGGAGGCCCAGCACAGCGCGGTCGAGATGACCCGTACCATGGCGTGCGACGTCGAATTCTGGCCGACCATGGACCCGAGCATGATCGAAGGCACCCGCGAGGAGAGGCTGGAGGCCTATCGCGACGTGCGCGATACGCTGATGGCGCGCATCCGCGAGCGCTTTCCATCGACCGGCGCGCCCCAGATCTGACGGTGTTCAGGCGGCATCGAGGCCGAGGACGCTTCTGATCTTGCGCATCAGATCCTGGCGCCGATAGGGTTTGGTTATGATCTCGCCCATGTCGGCGAATTGCGCCTGGTTGCGCAGGGACGCTTCCGCGAAGCCGGTGGTGAGCAGGGTCTTGATGCCCGGGCGCAGGCGGCGCGCGGCTTGCACCAGTTCCGGGCCCGACATGCCGCCGGGCATCACCACGTCGCTGAACATCAGATCGACCTTGTGGCCGGAATGCAGGATATCGAGCGCGGCTTGGCCGCTGCTGGCCTCGATGATCGTGCAACCGATATCACGCAGCAGCCGGCAGACGATGCGGCGAACGTCGATATTGTCCTCCACCACCAGCACGGCGGCATCGATCTTGTCGGAATCGGTCGGAGCGGCGGCCGGCGGCGCGGCTGCCGCCGTTTGCTCGGCCGCGCGCGGCAGATAGAGCCGGACGGTCGTGCCATGGCCGACCTCGCTGTAGATCTTCACGTGGCCACGGGATTGCTTCGCGAAGCCATAGACCATGCTGAGGCCGAGGCCGCTGCCCTTGCCCTGTTCCTTGGTGGTGAAGAACGGCTCGAATACCCGGTTCAGGACGTCGGGCGGAATCCCGGTTCCGGTGTCTGAGACGGCCAGCATGACATAGTCGCCAGGCTGAACGTCGATATTGGCCGCGGCATAGCGCGCGACCAGGTGCTTGTTGGCCGTCTCAAGCGTTAAGCGGCCGCCGCTCGGCATCGCGTCGCGCGCGTTGATGGCCAGGTTGGCGATCGCGGATTCAACCTGGGTGGCATCGGCCAGCGCCGGCCAGAGGTCGGGCGCCAGCCGCATCTCGACCTCGATATGCTCGCCCAGGGTTCGAGCCAGCAATTCGCGCGTGGAAGTAGCCAGAGCGCCAAGGTCGAACGGCTTTGGCGACAAGGCCTGGCGGCGGGAAAAGGCGAGCAGCTGACGGATGAGGGTCGCGCCGCCGAGGCTGGCTTTCAAGGCGAGATCGACCGACTCCCTGGCCGACGCGCTCTGGCCCGGCAGATCCTGAAGCATATCCAAATTGCCGATCACCACCGCCAGCAGATTGTTGAAATCGTGCGCCAGGCCGCCGGTCAGTTGCCCGACCGCCTCCATCCGCTGGGCATGCTCGAGCTGTCGCCGGGTCGCCCTGCTCTCCGTCACGTCCTCGACGATGCAAACCGCGCCGCGCACCCGCTGGTCGGCATCATAGAGCGGCGCACCGGATACCCTGAGATCGAGCGCGGCGTCCTTGGACGGTTGCTGGTTGATCTCGATGTCCGTCAGTATTTCGCCTTCCAGCAGCCGGCGCACCATCTCGCCGAGCTCCGTGCCGGCAACCTCGATCAACGGCGGGAACGGGCGGCCGACCACGTCGGTCGCCGACAATCCGAAGATCCGTTCGGCATTCCGGTTCCAGACAATCACCCGGCGCGAGGAATCGAAGCCGAGGATCGCGACCGGCGAGGACTGAACGACCGCATCCAGCGTCTGGTTGGTCTGGCGGAGCGTCGCCATCATGGTTTCGCGGTCGGTGATGTCGCGAATGATGGCGGTGAAAATTGTCCGCCGGTCCTCGATCGTCTTCGAGATATAGACTTCGGCCGGGAATTCCACACCGTTCTTGCGCTGCGCATACAGCTTGTCGGGCACGCGGATCTGGGTCAGGGCATCGGGCGATGTCCCGAATTGCAGGATCTGATCCCGCGCCGGCGCGATGAAACGCGTCGGAAGCAGAACCTCCGCGCTCTGGCCGATGGCTTCGTCCGCGCTGTAGCCGAACAGGCGCTCGGCCGCCTGGTTGAAGATCGCGATATGCAGGCCTTCGTCCAGCGCGACGATGGCATCCGGCGCGATCGAGAGTATCTGCCGGTAGCGCGTCTCCATCACGCGCTGCCGGACTTCGGCGTCCGCGCGCTCGCGCCGCACGGCGGCATCGCGCAGCTCGCGCTGGATCGCGGGAGCGAGGCGTTTGAGGTTGCCTTTCATGACATAGTCCTGGGCGCCGGCTCTCATTGCGCCCACCGCCACATCCTCGCCGATCGCTCCCGAAACGAAGATGAAGGGAACCTCCAGAGTGCGGCCACGCACGATCTTCAGCGCTTCGAGCCCGGAAAAGCGCGGCATATTGTAGTCGCACAGGATGATGTCCCAGGTCTGATCGTCCAGCGCAGCCTTCAGGCCGACTTCGGTGTCGGTGCGCTCGGCGCTGACGTCGTAGCTTTCGCGCCGCAACTCGCGGATCAGCAATTCCACGTCGTCCGCGGAATCATCGATGATCAAGGCCCTGAGAGAGGTATTCATATCGATCTTTCCGATGCCGGCGCCCCCTCAGCGCGGCGGTCCTTCATTGAGCAGCAACCAATAGAGGCCGAGCTGCCGCGCCGCATCGACGAACTCGTCGAAGTTGACGGGCTTGCGGACATAGCTGTTGCAGCCGTCGCGATAGCTCTGGACCACGTCGCGCTCCTCCTTGGAGGAGGTCAGGACTACCACCGGCAGCATCTTGGTACGGTCGTCCGCGCGTATCCGCCGCAGCACCTCGAACCCGTCCAACTTGGGCAGCTTGAGATCGAGCAGGACGATCTCCGGCAGGTCGCGGGCATCGCGGCCGGCGTGCGCGCCCGTCCCGAACAGGAAGTCGACCGCTTCCGCGCCGTCGCGCGCGACCACCACGCCGTTCGCGACCTTGTTCTTGCTCAGCGCGCGCAGCGTCAAGGCCTCGTCATCCGGATTGTCCTCGACCAGGAGAATGAATTTTTGTGGCATGCGAGTCTCCGGTGATTACAGCGTGAAGAAAAAGGTGGCGCCGTTGCCGGGCTGCGATTCCGCCCAGATCCGGCCGCCATGCTTATGGACGATACGTTGCACGGTGGCGAGGCCGATGCCAGTGCCGGAAAACTCGCGCGCGTCGTGGAAGCGCTGGAAGGCGCCGAACATCTTGCCGGCATGGGACATGTCGAATCCAACACCGTTGTCGCGCACGAAAAACGTCGGCTTGCCGTCGACTTTCGTCTTTCCGAACTCGATCCGCGCCGGCGACCTGGGCGCGGTGAATTTCCAGGAGTTGCTCAGCAGATTGTCCAATGCCACCAGCAGCAGCCGCGCATCGCCCTTGGTCCGGAGGCCCGGCGCGACGACGATCTCAGCCTGGCGCTCCGGCACGGAATCCTGAAGGCCGGTCGTGATCTGCTGGGCGAGGGCGGTGAGGTCGACCTCGTCGATCTTGACGTCCGCTCGTGTCACGCGCGCCAGCTTGATCAGATCGTCGATCAGCAGCCCCATGCGCTGCGCGGCCTGGCGCACCCGGTTCAGATGCGAATGATGCTCCTTGTTCAGCAGCGGCCCGGCGTCCTCGATCAGCGCCTGGCTGAAGCCGTCGATGGCGCGGAGCGGCGCCCGCAGGTCATGGGAAACCGAATAGCTGAACGCCTCCAGCTCCTTGTTGACCGCCGCAAGCTCCGCATTATCGAGCTGAAGGCGCCGGTTGAGATCCTGGATCTTGGACTCATTCGCCCGCTGATCGGTGATGTCCCGGACATCGCAGAACACCGTCAGTCCATGGTCGGTCCGGGTCGGGCTGAGGCCGATCGAGACAGGAAATTCGGAGCCGTCCTTACGCCGGCCATAGAGCTCGAGCCCGGCGCCCATCGGCCGCGTCCGGGCCGCGCTGACATAACCGTCGCGATAGCCGACATGATTCCCGCGATAGCGTTGGGGTATCAGCATCTCGATCTTCTGGCCGATCAACTCCTCCCGGCGATACCCAAACAGCAACTCGGTCTGGGCATTGACGAGCTGAATGACCCCATGATCGTCGGTGATGAGGACGGCGTCCGGCGCGGATTCCAGCAGATCGCGGAAGCGCGCTTCGCTGGCGCGCAGATGACGTTCGGCCTCCGCCCTGGCGGTAATGTCGCGGATGATGGCGGTGAAGAAGATGTCGCGCTCGACCTCCGAGCTTGCCAAGGCGAGGTCGATCGGGAACTCCCTTCCGTTCCGATCGCGTCCGACCAGCTCGATTGTCTTGCCGATGACCTTTGATTCCCGGCTGGAAAGATATCGCTGCAATCCGGCTGCATGCGCTTCACGAAACCGCTCGGGCATGAGGAGCGTCAGCGGCCGGCCGACTGCTTCTTCCTCGTTGTAGCCGAAGATGCGCTCCGCGCCGGGATTGAAATAGCGGATATCGCCGTTGCGATCGGCCGACACGATGGCATCGCTCGCCGTCTCCGTGACGGCACGGAAGCGCGCCTCGTTGAGCCTGATCTGGCGTTCGCTGTCTTGCCGGTGAATTTGATATGTCGCGAGGCCCGCGGAGACGGCAGCTACGAGCAGAAGCAACACGGCCGCCGCCGCGCCGAACTGGCGACGCAGGTCGCTGGTCTGGGCCGCCGTGAATTCATCCGAGGCGTGGATCACCAAGAACCAGTGAGGCGGCGTTGCAGATTCGGCGGTCTGATCGGGAACCGCGTCGGCGCGCACATAGGTGAACCGGCCAGTGTCGTCCGTGAGCCGTCCCGACTGCGGACTGGCTTGCATCTGCCGCCAGACATCTGGATAGGCGTTGGCGAAAGATCGACCCTTGCGTTCAGGATACATGAAGGAGAAGGCGTCGTCGGGGGTCGGGCCCAGAAGCCAGTCGCCATCGGAGTTCACGAACCAAATGCCCGCGGCACCTGTCGTCAAGACCTTGATGCGATCCAGTATGCGCTGGGCCAGATAATTGACGACGATGATGCCACGCTTGTTGCCGTAGGCGTCGAATATCGGAACGCCGATCCGAATCGTCGGCTTGAGCGGCTGCTCGATCTCGCCGAGCTCCATGTTGAGATCGATCGGTGAGACGAACGCCTGCCCTCGATCGAGCTTCAGCGTTTCCTTGGTGTAATAGCGATCGGCCTTGTTCTGCAGTTGGTCGGCCGGCACCAGCTCGGCATCGCCGCCCTTGCGGTTCACCCGTACGATTTCCCGGCCGCTCGAATCGATAAACCGGATCTGGTCGACGAATTCCCGGTGCCGCGCGAACGCGCGATACTCCGAGCCGAGATGGAACAGCGCTTCCGTGCCGCCGTCCGCGAGAAGAGTCTGCAGCAAGTCCTGCTCCGCCAGATAGGAGGCGTCGCTGACGACGGACCCGACGGTCAGCGTCACGCGCTGGCGCGCGAGATCGAGGGCACGGTCCTCGGTCGATTGGGCGATGGATCGGATCGCGTTCGCCTGGCCTGCATAAAGCAGATAGGTCAGTCCCAGCACCGCCAGAGCGAGCGGCACGAAGATCAGTGCGGCTCTTCGGATCGTGCGTCCGCTCACATCGTTTCCCGACACCGCGGGCGACCAGATGTCCCAGCCGGCACTCGACAACACCTCTATGACAGGGCCGCTAAGTTGAACTAAACATACGTAGGAATATTAGTCCAGATACTGTGCGTTCTTATTATCCTCCATTATTTATCGATCAGCACCCATCGAAGCGAGCGGGAATCGGCTGCAGCCGGGAACCGTGGTCCCGGACAGCCGCGATTTTCCTTGGAAATGACGCCGATCCAGGGGGAATTGAGGAATCCGGGAAAAAGGTTTATATCCGCGCCCAATCCGGGGCCAGCCAGACTCAAGGGCGGCTCCGCGAAACAAGGAAGCTACATGGCGAAAGAAGACCTTATTGAATTTTCGGGAACGGTTACCGAACTGCTCCCCAATGCGATGTTCCGGGTCAAATTGGACAATGACCACGAAGTGCTCGCCCACACCTCCGGCAAGATGCGCAAGAATCGTATCCGGGTCCTCGCCGGCGACCGCGTGAACGTGGAAATGACGCCCTACGACCTGACCAAGGGCCGAATCACGTTCCGCTTCAAATAACACTCGAAGTCCCATCGATGCCGGATTTCAAGTCCGGGCCCCCGCGGCTTGTCTTGGCTTCGGGCTCGGCGCGGCGGCGCGACCTGCTGCGCCAGATCGGGATCGAGCCGTCGATCATCGATCCGCCCCATATCGACGAGCATCATGGCGCGCGCGAGCTGCCGCTCGCCTATGCGCGGCGCATGGCGCGCGAGAAGCTGGCGGAGATCGCGCCGAAGCATCGTGGGTACTGGGTGCTGGCGGCCGATACGGTGGTGGCCTGCGGCCGGCGCATCCTGCCCAAGGCCGAGACCGAGAGCCAGGCGCGGACCTGCCTGGAGCTGCTGAGCGGCTGCCGTCACCGCGTTCTCGGCGGGATCGCGATCGCCGCGCCCGACGGCGGCACCGCCGATCGGGTGGTGACGACCGTCGTCGCCTTCAAACGGCTGACGCCGCGCGAGATCGATGCCTACATCGCGACCGGCGACTGGCACGGCAAGGCGGGCGGCTATGCCATCCAGGGCCACGCCGCATCCTTTGTTCCCTGGATCAACGGGTCCTATGGCAACGTGGTGGGACTATCGCTCAGCGATACGGTCGCGATGCTGAGCGGTCTCGGCTGGCGGGATTGAGATGCAGCATCGCGTTCTCATCGCCGGGGGAGAGGAGCGGCTCGAGATCTTCCGCTGGTCGGATGGCCGTTTGGCGCAGGCTATCCGCGAAACGCCGGAGACGCGCTCGCAAATCGGCGCTGTGTTCCTGGGCCGCGTCGAGCGCCTCGAGCCCAGCCTCAATGCCGCCTTTGTCGAGATCGGGCTGGCGCGGCCGGGCCTGCTGCCGCTGAAAAAGCAGGGCCAGCAATTGACGGAAGGGACCGCGATTGTGGTCCAGGTGCGGCGCGACGAGCGCGAGGGCAAGGCCGTGCGGCTGTCCGCGTCCATCCATGCCGAGACCGCCTATGAAGACCAGCTGGCGCAGGCAAAGGGGCAGGGCAGGATCCCGGCCTGCCTGATGCCGTCGCCGAACGCCTGGCAGAATTGCCTCGGCGCGCTCGACCCGGCGACGATTGAAGAGGTGATCTGCGAGCGGCGCGTCGATGTCGGCGCGGTCCAGCGCTGGTGCGCGCGGCACGCGGCGGAGCTGTCGCAGCGCGTGCGCCACGTACCGCTGCGCGACTGGCAGCCCGAGCGCGCGGAGATCGATGAGGAGATCGCGGCGGCATTGGAAGAGAGCGTGACGCTGCCCTGTGGCGGCAACCTCCTGGTCGAGCCGGTGCGCACGCTGACGGCGATCGACGTCAACTCGGCCGCGGCGACCCGCAAGGCCGGCATGGAGCTGACGGCCTTGACGGTCAATCTCGAGGCCGCGCGGGAAGTGCCGCGGCAACTGGCGCTGCGCAATCTCGGCGGCATCACGGTGGTCGATTTCATCGATCTCGAGAACCGCAACAAGCGGGAGCAGGTGCTGGAGGCGCTGCGCGAGGCCGCCGCGATCGACCCCGCAATCGAGTGGATCGGCAACATGTCGCGGCTCGGTCTTGTTGAGATCCTGCGCCGGCGGCGCGGGCCAATGCT
>DASYRS010000002.1:0-8965 GCA_036004205.1 Dongiaceae bacterium | reverse complement strand
GTTCGGCAGTTCCTTCGGCCCCAGCACGACCAGGGCGACCACGCCAACGACCAGCATCTCGCCCCAGCCCAGATCGAACATCGAGAACGCCTTCCAACCGAACCCGGCCGTCGCTTAGGAACGGTCGATCACGCTGTGCTGCTTGTCGGCGGCGTTGCTCTCGGACTGAGGCTGCTCGCCATCCTTGGGGTCCTTGAGGCCCTTGCGGAAGGCGGTGATGCCCTGGCCAAGGTCCTTCATCAGGCGCGGAATCTTACCGCCGCCCCCGAACAGGACGAGAATGATGGCTAGAACGATCAGCCAATGCCAAATACTGAAGCTACCCATTTCGGGCTCCTTGGGTGTTTTGCGGGCGGACTATCGCAGAATGACCTGGGGGCTGCAACAAGCCGCTGCGTGCCATCACGATTGAATTACGGTCGTGTAAGCCGTTGGATTTTCACGTTTCCGCGAACATGAGAATCGCGTCTGGCGGAACCCTGAGGGCGACCCGCTCGCCGGCCTTGGGCGGCCGCCCATGGAGCCGGACCGACAGTTTCACGTCCCGTCCCTCGGCGTCCTTCACCAGTACATGGACGACCCATCCCGTTCCCAGGAAATGGGTATCCTGCACCTCGACATTCAAGCCGTCGGATTCATCGCCCCGCGCCTGCGACAGGCTGACCGCCTCCGGCCGGAAGGTGACGACGACGCGGGCGCCCTCCGCCTGGCCGGGGGCGCACAGCCGGCCGACCGGGCTTTCGACATGGCCGTTCCGGACCACGGCGCGGATTTCGTTGACGCGGGAGAAGAAGCTGGCGGCGAACAGGTCGGTTGGCCGGTAGTAGAGTTCCTGCGGCGGCCCGCTCTGCACGATCTTGCCGGCACGCATCAGATAGATGCGGTCGGCCATGAACAGAGCCTCCTCCGGATCGTGCGTCACCAGCAGCGCTGCCGTCCCGTTCCGCCGCAGCAGGCGCAGCGTATCGTCGCGCACCTGTTCGCGCAGCCGCTCATCGAGGCCGGAGAACGGCTCGTCCAGCAGCAGCACCGACGGCTCGGGCGCCAAGGCGCGCGCCAGCGCGACGCGCTGCTGCTGCCCGCCGGACAAGGCATGCGGATAGGCGTCGAGGTAGGCGTCCATCTCCACCTGCCGCAGCACTTCGCGCACGCGTGCATCGCGCTGCGCCGGCGGCAACTGGCTGAGGCCGAAGGCGACGTTGCCGCCGACCGTCAGATGCGGGAACAGGGCGAAATCCTGGAACACCAACCCGACGTGCCGGCGCTCCGGCGCCACGCGGACGCGCGCGCCGGGATCGCCGACCACCTCGCCCCGCATCGACACGCGCCCGCTCTGCAGCGTCTCGAGACCCGCGGCCAGCCGCAGCACGGTCGATTTGCCGCAGCCCGAGGGACCGACCAGGCACACGACCTCGCCCGCCTTCACCGACAGCGACACGCCATCGACCGCGCGCACGCGGTCATAGTCATGGTCGAGGTCCTGCAGCACCAAGGCATCCTGCGGCTGCATCTAGAGATCCTTCCCGGCGCCGGGACGCGCGGCGCGGATGGCGCGCGACAGCAGATAGACCGGCAGGATGCCGACCAGCCCGATCGCCAGCGCCGGTCCCGCCGCCTCCACCAATCGCTCGTCCGACGCGAGGTCGTAGGTGCGGGTCGCAAGCGAGTCGAAATTGAACGGCCGCAGCACCAAGGTCGCCGGCAGCTCCTTCAGCACGTCGACGAAGACCAGGATCGCGGCGGTCAGCAGCGTGCCGCGCATGATCGGCAGATGAACCAGGCCGAGCGTCTGGCTCGGGGAACGCCCGAGCGAACGCGCCGCCAAATCCATGCTGAGCGTGATCTTGCCGAGGCTCGCCTCCACCGCGCTGAAGCTGATGGTGAGGAAGCGGGCAAGATAGGCGTAGGCGACGGCCGCCAGCGTGCCGGTGAAAACGAGGCCGATGCTCCAGCCGAAATGCGCCTTGGTCCAGCTTGCGAGCGCGTGGTCGAGCGCGGCCAGCGGCAGCAGCACGCCGATCGCCAGTACCGCGCCCGGCACGGCATAACCAGCGCTCGCCACCCGCACGGC
This sequence comes from Dongiaceae bacterium, assembly GCA_036004205.1. Taxonomy (GTDB): domain Bacteria; phylum Pseudomonadota; class Alphaproteobacteria; order Dongiales; family Dongiaceae; genus Dongia_A. The sequence goes on along the minus strand of DASYRS010000002.1, from coordinate 6,894 downwards.
GAACCGCGTGGCCGGCGTCGGATGCAGCCGCAGCGCATAGGCCAGGATGATCGCGGCCAAGAGAACCAGCAGTGCCGCCAGGCCGGACAGCAGGAACGAATTGCGCAGCAAGCCGAGGAAGCGGGCATTCTCCCAATATTCCGGGCTGCTCAGCGCCCAATGCAACAGCATGCCGGCCGGCAAGACAAAGCCCAGCACGACCGGCAGCGCGCAGCCGACGATCGCTCCCACCGCCGCCCAGCCGCGCAGCTTGAAGCGCGGCAGCGGCCGGTAGCGCGCGGTCGAATGGGCATAGCTGCGCCGGCCGCGCGACCAGCGCTCGATCGCCAGCAACGCGAACACGAACAGCAGCAGGATGACGGCGATCTGCGAAGCGGCGACCGGATCGCCCATGCCGCGCCACACCCGGAAGATGCCGGTCGCGAGCGTGTTGATCCCGAAATAGGAGACGGTGCCGTAATCGTTCAGCGCCTCCATCAGGGCCAGCGCAACGCCCGCCGCGATGGCAGGCCGGGCCAGCGGCAAGGCGACGCGGCGAAAGCTGCTCCAGGGCGAGCAGCCGAGCGTGCGGCTCACCTCCAGCACGCACACCGACTGCTCCAGGAAGGCCGCGCGCGCCAGCAGGTACACGTAAGGATAGAGCACCAGCACCAGCATCAGGATGGCGCCGGGCAAAGAGCGAATCTCCGGCAGCCAGCGCAGCCCCTCCGGATCGCCGAGCAGGTCGCGCAGGCTGGTCTGCACCGGCCCGGCATAGTCGAGCAGCCCGGTGTAGGCATAAGCGATCACATAAGCCGGAAAGGCCATCGGCAGCAGCAGCGCCCAATCGAACAGGCGCCGGCCGGGAAAGCGGCACAGGGTCGTCATCCACGCCGCCGGCACGCCGACGATCAGCACGCCGACGGTCACGCCGCTCATGATCAGGAACGAGTTGGCGACATAGTCGCCGAGCACCGTATCGACCAGGTGCTGCCAGATTTCGCTGCGCGCGCCGAACGCATTGATCAGGACCGAGATCACCGGCGCCGCGATCAGCAGTGCAAGGGTGCAGGCCAGCACCGTCCAGCGCGCCGGCCAGCCGAGATGGCGCGCACCGAAACGAACCGAAGTGGCGGCTTGCTGCTGCGACAGGCTCAAACGAGGTTCCGTCCGGCGGGCTCGGCCCGCGCAAAAGGTTCATGGGCGCCGGCAGCTACCGGCGGGCGCGCCCCTCGACCCTAGTGCGACTTATTCTGAATTGCAATTCACCGCCCTGCGGCGGTACGACGCCGAGCCTGGGTTTGAGAAGAGTGCCTCGGCGCTCCGCCCGTCTGGACCGGGCGGAGCCTCACGGCGAGCCTCCTCAGGCCGGCAGCCGCCCGTCGTATTCCTTCATGAGGCGGCTCCAGCCGTCCCAGAATGGTGCCGGCTTCGTGCCTGTCGCGCGGGCGACCAGAACGTCGAGGTGCATGTGCCAGCCGGCGGTGTGCTTCAGCAGGGACGCGCGGTCCGGCAGGCGGCGATGGATCACTGTGAGCAACACCTTGTCGCCCTGCGGGTCCAATTCGAAGGATACGTCGCCGCTGTTCTGCCAGGCGATGGCGAGCTTGCGGGGTGGATCGAGCTCGGTGATCCGGCTCTGCATCCGGTGCTCGTCGGGGAAGCCTGCCGGCCGCTGGCCGGGTGGGTCGTTGAGCTCGTCGTTGCGCCAGACCAGTTCGAGAGGTGCGCCGACCTTCATCTCCATCTGGCCCGCTGCCAACCACTGGCGGCGCAGTTCGCTTTCCGTGAGATACGCCCAGACGCGCTCGATCGGGCCGGGCAGCAGGCGTCGGATCTTCAACGTGTTGGGCTCTGTCAGCGCGCCATAGGCGTCCACGGTCGTGATCATTGATTGTCTCCTTTTTTGGGGCTGGGGGATTCTTTTTTGGGGGTGGGTGATTCGCGGGCGTCCTCTTCGCGGAGGAGCCGCTCGAGCACGTCCAGACGGTCGCTCCAGAAGCGCTCGTAGAAGCTCAGCCACTGATGGGCGCCGGCGAGCGCTTCGGCATTGAGGCGGCATAGATGGGTGCGGCCGCGCACTTCGCGACGGATCAGCCCGGCATTCTCCAGCGCCTTGATGTGCTTCGAGGCGGCCGCGAGCGAAATCGCGAACGGTTCCGCAAGCTGGCCTACCGTCCGCTCGCCACCGGTGAGGTCGCGCAGCATCTGCCGGCGGGTGGCATCCCCGAGGGCGTGAAAGATGGTATCGAGCTGAGGCGCATGTAGTTCAACCATATGGTTGAATATAGGGTCAGACTTTCAAATAGTCAACCCATCGGTTGAATGAATCGACATGCCAGCATTGCAGGCAGACCGGTGCCGCCCGGGCGCTGGGTCGTCGAATTGACCTTGTGTAGACGAAGTGGCGGCGCCTGATCCGGGACGACGGCCGCGCCTATTCAGAGGGCGCGGCCGCCTTGGGCTTGGTGGCCTCTGACCGATCGCCGCTATTATCTTCGTCAGTCTCTTCATCCGAGGGCTCGGCGGCCTCGTCCTCGGCTTCGGCGCCGTCTTCCTCCGCCTCCGAGCGGCGCAGGGCTTCGGCATCGTAGGCATCGTCGGCGGCTTGAGCCTCGGGATCGTCCTCGGCCGGCTGGGCCAGCATGTCGGAGATGTTGCCCTCTTCGTCGTCTTCCTCGGCCACCGGCGCGCCATTGGGCAGGCCCTGGGTGCCGAGGGTCGCCACGGTGGCACGGGCATCCAGCAAGCCGGCCGCCTTCAGTTCTTCCACGCCCGGCAGCGCGTCGCAGCTCTCCAGCCCGAAATGCTCCAGGAACGCGTCGGTGGTCGCCCAGGTGACCGGGCGGCCCGGTGTCTCGCGCCGGCCCTTCGGCCTGATCCAGCCGATCTCCAACAGCATGTCGAGCGTGCCCTTGGAGATGACGACGCCGCGGATCTCCTCGATCTCGGCCCGCGTCACCGGCTGGTGATAGGCGATGATGGCGAGGGTCTCGATCGCGGCGCGGCTCATCTTGCGCACGACTTCGCGCTCGATATGGAACCTGGGCGACAGGTCCGGCGCGGTGCGGAACGCCCAGCGATCCTCGAACGCCAGCAGGTGAACGCCGCGATTGGCGTAGTGATCCTTCAGTTCCTGCAGGAGGCCATTGATGTCGGCGCCTTCGGGCATGCGGCCGGCCAAATCCTTCTCGCCCATGGGTTCGGTCGAGGCGAACAGGATGGCCTCGAGCAGCCGCAGCAATTGATAGCGATCGTCGGTCATTGCAGTCCTTCGGTGTTCACAGTCTCTGGCGCGTTGTCATTGCCGTTGCCGCGGCGCATGAAGATCGGGCCGAACAATCCTTCCTGCCGCAATTCGATGCGCCCGGTGCGCGCCAGCTCCAGGCTGGCGGCGAAGGTCGCGGCCAGGGCCGCGCGGCGCGGCAGGCCACGCTGCAGGCCCGGCGGCAGGAACGCCTGCAAGGTCGTCCAGTCGAGCACCTGGCCCAGCATCTCGCCGATCCGATGCAGCGCATCGTCCATCGAGAACAGGTTCATCGGCGCGATCTGCAACAGGCCCTCATTGCGCCGGCCGGGATAATTGCCGTAGGCCTTCAGCAGGTCGTAGAGCGCCAGCTTGTAAACCGGCTTTTCGATGATCTGCACCGGCTCCGGCAGCCCGCGGCCGAAGAAGTCGCGGCCATATTGCGGCAGCCCCATCAGCTCGCGCCCGGCCTTCTGCATCGCTTCCAGCCGCTGCAGCTGGAAAGCCAGCGCCGCCGCCAGCTCAGCACCGCTCGGCTCGCCATCGGCCGGCGGCTCGGGCAGCAGCAGGCGCGATTTGAGATAGGCCAGCCACGCCGCCATCACGAGATAATCGGCGGCGATCTCCAGCCGCAGCCGGCGCGCGCGCGCGACGAAGGCGAGATACTGGTCCGCCAGCTCCAGGATGGAGATTTTCTTGAGATCGACCTTCTGGTCGCGCGCCAGCGTCAGCAGGACATCGATCGGCCCCTCGAACCCGTCGAGGTCGAGATGCAGTTCGAACTCGCTGCCGGGCGCCGCTGGCGAGCCTTCGTCGGCCGCGAAATCCCTATCGAACTCTTCGTCGATCACAATCGCCGTCATAGTCCGCCCGTGCCGTTCCCCGTTATCGAAAGGATGAGGCCTTCCACATAGCCGGCCAGCGGATGCAGAATCCAGCCGATAATATCGAGGTCCATGCCAATCTGCCGTCCCAGCCACGGCAACAGGAAGATCGCGGCGAGGAGAATGAACATCCCGTAGCGCTCCAACCGCGCCAAGTACAGGGATAGCGGATACGGCAGCAATCCCACAGCGACTCGCCCGCCGTCCAGAGGCGGCAAAGGCAGCATGTTAAAGAGCGCCAGGATCACATTGGCGATAATGGAAACCAGCAGCATTTGCTTGGCGAAATCGGTCGCCGCCGCGGAGACCTCCGGCACCAGGTGAAGAGCCAACGCCGACAGGACAGCGAGCGCGAAGTTGATGCCTGGTCCCGCCGCCGCCACCAGGACCATGTCGCGGCGAGGGTTGCGCAAGCGGCGGAAATTCACCGGCACCGGCTTGGCGTAGCCGAATACGAACCCTGTGCTGATATAGAGCAGCGCGGGCAGCAACACGGTCCCGAACGGATCGATGTGGCGCAGCGGATTGAAGGTGACTCGGCCAAGGCGATAGGCGGTGTCGTCGCCGCACTTCCAGGCGACCCAGCCATGAGCCGCTTCGTGCAAGGTGATGGCCAGGATGATCGGGATCGCGATAATCGCGATGGCGTGTAAATAACCTGCAATATCAGATGACAACGCGCGACTCCCGATAAATTACGTGAGCCGCGACGAGTGTGTCAGGCAAGCAGGGCGGTCAGCTCCTGCGCAACTTGATCCAGCTTTGCGAGCTGGCCCTTGCCTACCTGGCGGCGGCCACGTGTGTAGCGCTCCAGGCCCACCTTCGACAAGGGCGGAGCGCCGGCGGCCACCTGCACCATCTCCTCCATCTTGCCATTGCAATGGAGAGCGATATCGCAGCCGGCCGCGACCGAACGTTGCGCCAGCTCGGCCAGGGTGCCGCGCAGCGCCTTCATGGAGAGGTCGTCGCTTAACAGCAATCCGTCAAACCCGATTTCGCCGCGGATGATTTCGGCGATCACCTTGGTAGAGAGGGTGGCCGGCAAATCCGGATCGATCGCCTCGTAGACGATATGCGCGGTCATGCCCCAGGGCAGATCCTTGAGGCGCTTGAATGGCACGAAGTCGGTGCGCGCCAGCTCTGCGTGGGACGCGGTCACGCGCGGCAGGTCGTGGTGGCTGTCGACCATGGAGCGCCCGTGACCCGGAATATGCTTGATAACCGGGGTGATGCCGGCCGACATCAATCCGTCGGCGGCGGCGCGGCCGAGCGCGGCCACCTGCTCCGGATCACCGCTGAAGGCGCGGTCGCCGATCACGTCATGCGCGCCCGGCTGATGCACGTCGATCAGCGGCGCGCAATCGACATCGATGCCGAGCGCCGCCAGTTCGGCGCCGATCAGCTGGTGATTGAGGAACACCGCCTTGCGTCCGTCGTTGGCGCGCTGCGAAGCGAGCGCGCCGAACTTCGCGGCAGCCGCCGCGGCTCGCCAATGCGGCGGCTTCAGCCGTTGGACGCGCCCGCCTTCCTGGTCGATCAGGACCGGCGCCTCCGCATGCTCGACCGAGGCGCGCAGATCGTTCACCAGGCGGCGCACCTGATCCGGCTCGGCGACGTTGCGCGCGAACAGGATGAAGCCGAGCGGCTGGACGTCCCGGAAGAACGCACGCTCCTCACTGCTCAGGGTCTGCCCTGTGACCCCGAAAATCGCCGCCAGCATTCTTGAACGATCCTTTCGCGCCCGTAGTCGAACCTCTGCTCGCGCCGGCTACTTCGTCACCACGATGCAGTCCTGATTCTGCTGCTTCAGGCTGGCGCACAGCTTCCTGGCCGCCGCCTTGTCGGCCAACGGCCCGGCCTGCAGGCGATAGAAAATGCCGGCCGCGCCCTTGTCGACCTTCTGGATGGTGAGGCTCAAGGAGCCGAGCAGAGCGGGATGGGCCTTCTGCATGGCCGCCCAATCCTTCTGCACCTGGGCTTCGGACTTGCCCGCCGCCAACTGGACGCGGGTATTTCCGGCCGGCACGACCGGCGTGATGGCGGCTTCTTGCGTGGCCGCCGGCTCGGGCTGCGTCGCCTGCGCCGGTTCGGGCTCAGGCTGGGTCGCTGCCGGGGCTGGCGCAGGAGTCGGCTCGGCCGCAGTCGGCGCGGGAGCAGGCTCGGGCGCCGCGGGCGCCTCGGCCGTCTGCGTCGGCTGCGGCGCCGGTGCTGCCGGTGCCGCACCGGTCGTTGCGGCTGTGTCGTTCTCGCTCTGCTCCGGCAGCGGCGCGGCGGTCAGCGGCGTTTCCGGAGCCGGCGGCGCATCGGCCGCGGGCGCCTGCTCGGCCGTCACCGTCCCGCTGTCGGGCGCGGCGTTTTCCACGACCGTCGGCGCCTGCTCCGCGCTCGGTGCCTCGCTGGGCGCGGGCGGTGCCACCGGCTGTTCCGGCTCCGGCATGACGGTTTCGCCCTGCGCTTGCGCGGGTGCGCCGTCCATGTTCTCCAGTACCTGGACATTCTGGTTCGGCACTTGGAGCCCGCCTTCGTCGGCCGGCTTGATCTTTTCGGGCGTGGTGTCGGCGGCAACGACCGGGATCTCCGTGCTCGGCTTGCTGCCGCTCCACAGCCAGGCGCCGATCGCAACGACGATGATGACCGCGGCGGCGGCAAGCAGCCGGCGGTTGCGCCGGCGGCGGCGCATGGCGGTCGATTCCGGGTCCGCGCTGATCGGCTCGCTGATCGGCGGCGGCGGCAGGCCGGCCAGCAGATCGCGCTGTGCCGGCTCGGTTGCTCCACCCGGGGCGG
>DASYRS010000001.1:0-2037 GCA_036004205.1 Dongiaceae bacterium | reverse complement strand
CGGCGATCTCGTGATCGAGGTTGGCGTCGAGATCGACCACCGGAATGCCCATCTCCGTCGCCTGCTTCAGGCACGGCAGCAGGATGGTGGAGTTGATCGCCGCCGTGATCATCACGGCCGGCTTGCGCTGCAGCATGGTGTTGCAGGTGTTGAGCTGCGGCTCGGCCGCCTGATCGGATTCGACCGCCTGCAGGAAATATTCGACGCCGGCTTCGCTCGTCCCATCCTTGATGCCCTGTTCCATCGCGCTCCAGAAGGGATTGGACAGGGTCTTCAGCAGCACGCCGAACACCGGCTTGTCGGCGGCGCCGGCGGTCGTGCTAAGGGCCGCCGCCAGGAATGCCGCCGCCAGGAACGTCCCGGTGGGCCCAGTGGAAATGGTCTTGATGCGCATGGTTTTCCTCCCGCTCCTTTTTGTTTAGGTGGAACCGATCCGCCGCTTCGCTTTCGCGGCGGATGGCGGTCTGGTGGACTCCCTGACCTGCAGGGAGCAGGCCAGGCGGACGCGGGCGACATCGCCACCCGCGCCGGTCAGCCGTTGCTTCAGCAGCCGCCAGGCTTCGGCGGCCATCTCCTCGACCGGCTGGGCGACCGCGCTCACATAAGGGCGCAATGCTGTCATCCAGTCGGAATCATCGAAGCTCAGCAGGGAGACATTGTCCGGAAATTCGAGATCGAGGGCGCGGATCGCCTTGATGGCGCCGAGCGTCGCGATATAGGCGGCGGAGAAGATGGCGGTCGGCCGATCGGCGCGGCGCAGCTCCTGCTCGATCGCGCCGCGGCAACCATCGACCGAGAAGCCGCCAACGACCACGCGCGCGCGGTCGGCGAGACCGGCTTCGCTCAAGGCGTCGCGATAGCCGGCGATGCGGTCGCTGATGTTGGCAAGGCCGCTGTCGCTGACCACCAGCACGATGTCGCGGTGGCCGAGCGAGAGCAGGTGCTGGCAGCCGCGCTTGGCCGCGTCGTAATTGTCGGCGCAGATGGTGTCGAAACCGGGCAGGCCGAAACCGCGATCGACCAGCACCGTCGGCGGCAGATCGGCCGCGCTGGCCGCGAAGGCCGAAACGTCGTCGCGCGCCGGCGCGATGATGAGGCCGTCGGTCTGGCGCGCCAGCAGAACCTCGACCCGGTGCGCTTCCTGCTCCGTGTCCTCGTTGCTGCTCATCAGCAGGATCTGATAGTCGCTCTCGGCGGCGAGCTCCTCGATGCGATGCACCAGCGCCGCGAAAAACGGGTTGGTCAGATCGGGAATGACGATGCCGATGGTGCGCGTTTCCTGGCGGCGCAGGCTGGCTGCCAGATGGTTGGGGCGGTAGCCGAGCTGCGCCACCGCGGCCAGCACGCGCTGCCTGCGATCTTCCGCGACCGGACGCCGGCCGGTGAGCACATTGGAGACCGTCGCCGGCGCGACCGACGCCAGCTCCGCCACGTCGCGGATGGTGGGCGGCTTGCCGCCGCGTCCGATCCGGCCGCTTTCGTTCAAGGCTGCCTCGCTCTGGCAACGTGCCCTTCGCAGGTGCACAAAATCGTTTTAACGATCTCGGCCGTGGTGCGCCTCATGTGATCGAAACCGGCATGGAACGCAGGCGCCTGGCGATCGTGGGGTCGGCACGCCGGCACATGACCGGCGGCAGTCCGCGCAGGATGAGTTCCGCATCGGCGACCGTCATGCGCCCGATCTGGAACAGCGCTTCCGGCATGCCGCCGGTGCGGTGCGCGGACAGGACCGCGCCTTCCAGCTTGCGCACCGGATGATTGGCGGGCACCGGCTCCTCGGGGAACACGTCGATCGCGGCCTTGAAGCGTCCGCTCTCCACCTGGCGCACCAGCTCCGGGAAATCGACCACCGCGGCGCGGCTCATCAGCAGGAAGGCGGAGCCGGGCTGGATCAGGTTGAGCTCGCGCTGGCCGAGGAAGCCCTGGTTCTCGGTGGTGACGCTGGCGAACACGAAGATGATGCGCGAGCTGAACAGCACCTCGTCCAATCCCGCCGGCCGGCAATCGTGCGCGCGGATGACATCGGCCGGCAGCCAG